>NZ_JBEOVM010000023.1:0-78834 GCF_040295505.1 Streptomyces sp. NPDC002790
TGGGGGGGGGCAGGGGCGCAAACAACCCAAACTACACAACAGAGCCCCACCCCCCAACCACCCCCCCCCCCCCCGCGCTCTGGCCTACGCCCCCCCCCCCCCGCGCCACCCCCGGGGGGCGGGGCACACCCGCCCCCCCGGCCCGCCGTCGTTGTCGGTGGCAGCGGATAGCCTGGAGGGCGTTCGAAGATCACTCGCAGTCGGGAGGGGGCGCGCATGCGTGTACTGGGGGTCGACCCAGGGCTCACCCGCTGCGGTGTCGGCGTGGTCGAGGGGATCGCGGGGCGGCCGCTGACGATGTGCGGCGTCGGCGTCGTCCGGACGCCAGCGGACGCCGAGTTGGGGCACCGCCTCGTCGCCATCGAGCAGGGCATCGAGCAGTGGCTCGACGAGCACAGGCCTGAAGTCCTCGCCGTGGAGCGGGTGTTCAGTCAGCACAACGTGAGTACGGTGATGGGCACCGCCCAGGCCAGCGCCGTCGCCATGCTGTGCGCCTCGCGCCGCGGCATCCCCGTGGCCCTGCACACGCCCAGCGAGGTCAAGGCCGCCGTCACCGGCACGGGCCGCGCCGACAAGGCGCAGGTGGGCGCCATGGTGACGCGTCTGTTGAGGCTCGACGCACCGCCCAAGCCGGCCGACGCCGCCGACGCGCTCGCCCTCGCCATCTGCCACATCTGGCGCGCCCCCGCGCAGAACCGACTCCAGCACGCCGTGGCACAGCACGCCTCCCGCTCCTCCCGCCCCTCCACCGTGAAAGGCCGTACCGCATGATCGCCTTCGTCAGCGGCCCCGTCGCCGCCCTCGCCCCCGACGCCGCGGTGGTCGAGGTGGGCGGTGTCGGCATGGCCCTCCAGTGCACGCCGAACACGCTGTCCACGCTGCGGATCGGCCAGCAGGCCAAGCTCTCCACCTCGCTCGTCGTGCGTGAGGACTCGCTCACCCTGTACGGCTTCGCGGACGACGACGAGAAGCAGACGTTCGAGCTGCTGCAGACGGCGAGCGGCGTCGGCCCGCGCCTCGCGCAGGCGATGCTCGCGGTGCACAGCCCGGACGCGCTGCGCAGAGCCGTCTCCACGGGTGACGAGAAGTCGCTCACGGCCGTCCCCGGCATCGGCAAGAAGGGCGCCCAGAAGCTGCTCCTCGAGCTGAAGGACCGGCTCGGCGCACCCGTCGGCACAGGTGGCCCCGCCATCGGTACAGCCGTCGCCGGCGGCTGGCGCGAGCAGCTGCACGCCGCGCTGATCGGCCTCGGCTACGCCACCCGCGAGGCCGACGAGGCGGTCGACGCGGTCGCCCCGCAGGCCGAGGCCGCGGAGGGCACCCCGCAGGTGGGGCAGCTGCTGAAGGCGGCCCTGCAGACGCTCAACCGCACCCGCTAGCCGACCGGCCCACCACCCGCACCCACCCGTAACGCGAGGCACCACACATGAACTGGGACGAGACCACCGACGACGCCGCGACGCCGCAGGCCGACCGGCCCGCCGCGGAGCGTCTTGTGGACTCCGTCGCCGACGGTGAGGACCAGGCCGTAGAAGCGGCCCTGCGCCCCAAGGACCTGGGCGAGTTCATCGGCCAGGAGAAGGTCAGGGAGCAGCTCGACCTGGTCCTGCGCGCCGCCCGCGCGCGTGGCGCCACGGCCGACCACGTCCTGCTCTCCGGCGCCCCCGGCCTCGGCAAGACCACCCTGTCCATGATCATCGCGGCCGAGATGGGCGCCCCGATCCGGATCACCAGCGGCCCCGCGATCCAGCACGCGGGCGACCTCGCGGCGATCCTCTCCTCGCTCCAGGAGGGCGAGGTCCTCTTCCTCGACGAGATCCACCGGATGTCGCGGCCCGCCGAGGAGATGCTCTACATGGCGATGGAGGACTTCCGGGTCGACGTCATCGTCGGCAAGGGCCCGGGCGCCACCGCCATCCCGCTGGAGCTGCCGCCCTTCACCCTCGTCGGCGCGACCACGCGCGCGGGGCTGCTGCCGCCGCCGCTGCGCGACCGCTTCGGCTTCACCGCGCACATGGAGTTCTACGAGCCCGCCGAGCTGGAGCGGGTGATCCACCGCTCGGCGAGCCTCCTCGACGTGGAGATCGACACGGCGGGCGCCGCCGAGATCGCCGGACGCGCCCGCGGCACGCCCCGTATCGCCAACCGCCTGCTGCGCCGCGTCCGCGACTACGCGCAGGTCAAGGCCGACGGGCAGATCACCAGGGACATCGCGTCCGCCGCGCTCAGCGTCTACGAAGTGGACGGCCGCGGCCTCGACCGCCTGGACCGCGCCGTCCTTGAAGCCCTGCTCAAGCTGTTCAGCGGCGGACCTGTGGGGCTTTCGACACTCGCCGTCGCCGTGGGGGAGGAGCGTGAGACGGTGGAAGAGGTCGCCGAGCCCTTCCTCGTCAGAGAGGGACTCCTGGCGCGTACCCCCAGGGGACGCGTGGCGACTCCCGCCGCGTGGGCCCACCTGGGACTGACCGCACCCCAAGGCAGACCTGGGGCGGGCGGACAAGCGGGCCTCTTCGGGGCATGACGCCACGCGTGGTCGCCGGGGCTGGAACCCCGGTGCCATGCTGAGCGTTGTTCCCACAGTGCGGACTCGCTTAGACTCCGCCGACGTCGCCTATACGACGGCGTATACCCCATCATCGACAAGGCCGCCTCCTTTCGCGGTCGTATGAAGGAAGTTCCTACCCGTGAGTCCTGTGACACTCCTCCCGTTCGTCGTGCTCATCGGGGCCATGTTCCTGATGACCCGGTCTGCCAAGAAGAAGCAGAAGCAGGCCGCGGACATGCGCAATGAGATGCAGCCCGGTTCCGGCGTCCGCACGATCGGGGGCATGTACGGCACGGTCAAGGAGGTCCACGATGACGCGGTCCTTCTCGACGCCGGCCCCGGCGTGCACCTCATGTTCGCGAAGAACGCCATCGGCGCCGTGCTCTCCGATGACGAGTACAACCGCATCGTTCACGGCGAGGAAGTCGTTGATGATGACGAACTGACCAACGGCGCCGTCGTGCCGGACGACGCGTCCTCCCTCACCGAGACCGATGAGGCCGCCGCCGCTGACGACTCGCGCATCGACCTCGGCAAGAAGGACGAGCCTGCCGAGGACGTGGAGGTCGACCAGGCCGAGGACGTGAAGGCTGACAAGGCCGACGACGTCGAGGTGAAGAAGACCGACGGCGAGTCCGACGCGAAGTAGTACGGCCGGAACCGTGGGGCGTCCGCTCGATGTGCCCTGCGGTTCCTGTTCGTGCGTGACGCGCGCGGACTCTCGACCATTTCATGGCCGCCCGGGCACCCAACCCCGATGCAGGGCGGATGGAGAGGGAGTACGAGAAGGTGGCCACACCTAGCAAGAGCCGAGGGGCAGGTGCCCAGTCGAAGCCGGGGCGCGCCCTGGGCCTGATCGTGATCATCATGGTCGCGCTCGTCGGGGGGATGTTCGCCTCCGGCACGTTCACCCCGCGCCTTGGTATCGACCTCGCGGGCGGCACCAGCATCACGCTGGAGGCCAAGAACGAGCCGGGCAAGCCCAACGCGATCAACAAGACCAACATGGACACGGCGGCGGACATCATCAACCGCCGTGTCAACGGCATGGGTGTCTCCGAGGCCGAGGTCCAGACGCAGGGCAAGAGCAACATCATCGTCAACATCCCGCGAGGGACGAACGAGAAGCAGGCCCGCGAGCAGGTCGGCACGACCGCGCAGCTCTACTTCCGTCCGGTGCTCACGATGACCACCGGTCAGCCGACCGGCAAGGGCGACACGTCGGCCACCCCGTCCCCGAGCGCCTCGACCGGCGACAAGGCGTCCGACAAGACCACCGGCTCGGACAAGGCGACCGACAAGTCGACGGTCACGCCGTCCCCGACCGCCACGACGCAGGGCCGCCCCGTCACCGACAGCCTCAAGGCCGACGCGACGCCGAGCGCCTCCGCGAAGACCGGCGAGGACGCCCAGGCGACCCCCAGCGCCAGCACCGACCCGGCGACCGCCGCGCTGCAGAAGAAGTTCACGCAGCTCGACTGCACCGACAAGGCGGCCCGCACCAAGATCAACGAGGGTGCGAAGTCCTCCGACCCGATCATTGCCTGCGGTCAGAGCCAGGGGCAGTGGCAGAAGTACGTTCTCGGCCCGTCCGAGGTCGGCGGCAAGGACGTCAAGAAGTCCCAGGCGACCATCAACCAGCAGTCCGGCCAGTGGGTCGTGAACATGGAGTTCACGGGCGCGGGCTCGAAGAAGTTCGCCGCGACGACGGGCAAGCTCAAGAGCCAGCAGTCGCCGATGAACCAGTTCGCCATCGTGCTCGACGGCGACGTGGTCTCCGCACCCAGTGTCAGCTCGACCCTGAGCCAGAACGCCGAGATCTCCGGCTCCTTCACCCAGGAGTCCGCCCAGGACCTCGCGAACGTGCTGTCCTACGGCGCCCTGCCGCTGACCTTCCACGAGCAGAGCGTCACCTCGGTGACCGCCGCGCTCGGCGGTGAGCAGCTCGACGCCGGTCTGATCGCGGGCGCCATCGGCCTCGCGCTGGTCATCATCTACCTGGTGGTCTACTACCGGGGCCTGTCGGTCATCGCCCTCGCCTCGCTGCTCACCTCCGGCATCCTCACGTACACCCTGATGACGCTGCTCGGCCCGGCCATCGGCTTCGCGCTGAACCTGCCGGCCGTCTGTGGTGCCATCGTGGCCATCGGTATCACCGCGGACTCGTTCATCGTGTACTTCGAGCGAATCCGGGACGAGATCAGAGAGGGGCGCTCCGTGCGTCCCGCGGTGGAGCGTGCCTGGCCGCGGGCCCGACGCACCATCCTCGTCTCCGACTTCGTGTCGTTCCTCGCGGCCGCGGTGCTGTACATCGTGACCGTCGGCAAGGTGCAGGGCTTCGCGTTCACACTCGGCCTGACCACCCTCCTCGACGTCGTCGTGGTCTTCCTCTTCACGAAGCCGCTGATGACGCTCCTGGCCCGCACCAAGTTCTTCACGGGCGGGCACAAGTGGTCCGGCCTCGACCCGAAGCGCCTCGGCGTGCAGCCTCCGCTGCGTCGCACCCGCCGCGCCACCCGCCCTGTCGACCCGAAGGAGGCGTGAGATGTCGAAGCTCGGCAATCTCGGCGCCAGGCTGTACCGAGGTGAGGTCGGTTACGACTTCATCGGCAAGCGAATGATCTGGTACGGCGTCTCGATCCTCATCACCATCACGGCCATCGTCGGCCTCGGGGTGCGCGGCCTGAACATGGGCATCGAGTTCGAGGGCGGCGCGATCTTCACGACGCCCAAGACCAGCGTCTCGGCCAACAAGGCCGAGGAGTACGCGGCGAAGGCCTCCGGCCACGAGGCGCTCGTCCAGGAGCTCGGCTCGGGCGGTCTGCGCATTCAGGTCGCGGGCGTCGACACCGGCAAGTCGGACCAGATCAAGGCCGAGCTGTCCAAGGACATGGACATCAAGGCCGACGACATCAACGCCGACCTGGTGGGCCCCAGTTGGGGCGCCTCGATCGCCAACAAGGCGTGGCAGGGCCTGGCCGTCTTCATGGTCCTCGTCGTGATCTATCTGGCGATCGCCTTCGAGTGGCGCATGGCGCTCGCGGCCCTCGTCGCGCTCATCCACGACATCACGATCACCGTCGGGATCTACGCCCTCGTGGGCTTCGAGGTCACGCAGGGCACGGTGATCGGTCTGTTGACCATCCTTGGCTATTCGCTCTACGACACGGTCGTCGTCTTCGACTCGCTCAAGGAACAGACGAAGGGCCTGGAGAAGCAGACCCGCTTCACGTACAGCGAGGTCGCCAACCGGTCGATCAACAGCACCCTGGTCCGCTCGATCAACACCACGATCGTGGCGCTCCTCCCGGTCGGCGGCCTGCTGTTCATCGGCGGCGGCTTCCTCGGCGCGGGCATGCTGAACGACATCTCGCTGTCGCTCTTCGTGGGCCTCGCCGCCGGTGCGTACTCGTCGATCTTCATCGCCACTCCGCTGGTCGCCGACCTCAAGGAGCGCGAGCCGAAGATGAAGGCGCTCAGGAAGCGGGTGCTCGCCAAGCGGGCCGCCGCCGCGGCCAAGGCCGAGGAGCCGGCGGTCGTGGGGCACCAGGCGGGCGGCACCCAGGCCGGCCCGGCGGAGGACGTTCCTTCGGACGCCGCTCCCGCGGGCGCGGGACCGCGCAACCAGCCGGCCCGTAACCGCGGCCGCGGCCGCCCCTCGGGCAAGCGCCGCTGACGCGGTCCGTCACCGTCGCCACAAGGGCGCCAGGAGCCGTCGAGGCCCTGGCGCCCTTCGCGTGCGGCGCCCGCGGAGACTGTCGCGACTTCGGCGACTGCTACGGTTGGCGGGTTGAAAATCGCCTGACACACACGCTGAGGTGCAGAAATGACCGACATCAAGGAGCTGCTCCTCAGCCGCATCCGTGATGTGCAGGACTATCCGGAGCCCGGCGTCCTGTTCAAGGACATCACCCCGCTGCTCGCGGACCCGGCGGCCTTCACGGCCCTCACCGACACACTCGCGGAGCTCTGCGTCCGCCACGGCGCCACGAAGGTCGTCGGCCTGGAGGCGCGCGGCTTCATCCTGGGCGCCCCCGTCGCGATCCGCGCGGGCCTCGGCTTCATCCCCGTACGCAAGGCGGGCAAGCTCCCCGGTGCGACGCTCACGCAGTCGTACGACCTGGAGTACGGATCCGCCGAGATCGAGGTGCACGCCGAGGACCTCGGCGCCGACGACCGCGTCATGGTGATCGACGACGTGCTGGCCACCGGCGGCACCGCCGAGGCCGCGGTGCATCTGATCCGCCGCGCGGGCGCCGAGGTCGCGGGCTGCGCCGTCCTCATGGAGCTGGGCTTTCTCCCGGGCCGGGGGCGACTGGAATCCGCCCTTCAGGGTGCGCCCCTCGATGCCCTGCTCGTGGTGTAAAGCCGCAGGCCACAGCCTTGGAGGTGGGCTCGGAGGAATCCGGTGCCCGCCTCTGGTGTTTCACCAGTACGAAGGCGTACCAGCAGCCCAGGGCGAGCCGAGCGCGCCGGATCGATACCATGGGCTCTCCGGGACCTGAACGGGGGACCCGTCGCGCACGAGGAGCGCCGTTGCCAGACGAGGCCAAGCCACTCTCCGCCGCCACGCATGACGAACAGGCCACGCGCGCCGCGGCTCCTTCCGGCACGCCCGAGAAGGACGCGAAGACGGCGAAGCCCGCGCCGCCGAGCGCCAAGGCGGCCGAGCAGCCACGCACCAAGCCCCCCGCCAACCAGCCGCGCGCCACACCCCCGCCGGCGATCCGTGCGGCCTCGAACCAGCCGGCCGCGCGCTCCGGCTCCTCCAACCGCGTCCGCGCCCGCCTGGCCCGCCTCGGCGTGCAGCGTTCGAACCCGTACAACCCGGTCCTGGAGCCGCTGCTGCGGATAGTGCGCAGCAACGACCCGAAGATCGAGACGTCCACGCTGCGCCAGGTCGAGCGCGCCTACCAGGTCGCGGAGCGCTGGCACCGCGGTCAGAAGCGCAAGAGCGGCGACCCGTACATCACGCACCCGCTCGCGGTGACGACGATCCTCGCCGAGCTGGGCATGGACCCCGCGACGCTGATGGCGGGCCTGCTGCACGACACGGTCGAGGACACCGAGTACGGCCTGGACACCCTCAAGCGCGACTTCGGCGACCAGGTCGCGCTGCTCGTCGACGGCGTCACCAAGCTGGACAAGGTCAAGTTCGGCGAGGCCGCGCAGGCCGAGACGGTGCGCAAGATGGTCGTCGCGATGGCCAAGGACCCGCGCGTCCTGGTCATCAAGCTCGCCGACCGCCTGCACAACATGCGCACCATGCGCTACCTCAAGCGCGAGAAGCAGGAGAAGAAGGCCCGCGAGACGCTGGAGATCTACGCTCCGCTGGCGCACCGCCTGGGCATGAACACCATCAAGTGGGAGCTGGAGGACCTCGCCTTCGCGATCCTCTACCCCAAGATGTACGACGAGATCGTGCGGCTCGTGGCCGAGCGCGCGCCCAAGCGCGACGAGTACCTGGCCATAGTGACCGACGAGGTGCAGAGCGACCTGCGCGCTGCCCGCATCAAGGCGACCGTCACAGGGCGCCCGAAGCACTACTACAGCGTCTACCAGAAGATGATCGTCCGTGGCCGTGACTTCGCGGAGATCTACGACCTGGTGGGCATCCGCGTCCTTGTCGACACGGTTCGGGACTGTTACGCCGCTCTCGGTACGGTCCACGCGCGATGGAACCCGGTCCCCGGCCGGTTCAAGGACTACATCGCGATGCCCAAGTTCAACATGTACCAGTCGCTGCACACGACGGTGATCGGCCCCAACGGCAAGCCTGTTGAGCTCCAGATCCGTACGTTCGACATGCACCGCCGCGCCGAGTACGGCATCGCCGCGCACTGGAAGTACAAGCAGGAGCCCTCCGCCGGAGCCTCCAAGGTGCGCACCGACGCGCCCAAGTCGTCCGGCAAGGGCAAGGACGACCACCTCAACGACATGGCGTGGCTGCGCCAGTTGCTCGACTGGCAGAAGGAGACCGAGGACCCGGGCGAGTTCCTGGAGTCCCTGCGCTTCGACCTGTCGCGCAACGAGGTCTTCGTGTTCACGCCGAAGGGCGACGTCATAGCGCTCCCGGCCGGGGCGACGCCGGTGGACTTCTCGTACGCGGTCCACACGGAGGTCGGCCACCGCACCATAGGAGCACGCGTCAACGGACGCCTGGTGCCCCTCGAATCGACCCTGGACAACGGCGACTTGGTGGAGGTCTTCACCTCCAAGGCCGAGGGCGCGGGTCCGTCCCGCGACTGGCTCGGCTTCGTCAAGTCGCCGCGCGCGCGCAACAAGATCCGGGCCTGGTTCTCCAAGGAGCGCCGCGACGAGGCGATCGAGCAGGGCAAGGACGCCATCGTCCGCGCCATGCGCAAGCAGAACCTGCCGATCCAGCGGATCCTCACCGGGGACTCGCTCGTCACGCTCGCGCACGAGATGCGCTACCCGGACATCTCGTCCCTGTACGCCGCCATCGGCGAGGGGCATGTCACGGCGCAGTCCGTCGTGCAGAAGCTCGTGCAGGCGCTCGGTGGCGAGGAGGCGGCCAACGAGGACATCGCGGAGAGCGCACCGCCCTCGCGCGGCCGCTCCAAGCGCCGCTCGAACGCCGACCCGGGCGTGGTGGTCAAGGGCGTCGACGACGTCTGGGTGAAGCTGGCGCGCTGCTGCACCCCGGTGCCCGGCGACCCGATCATCGGCTTCGTCACGCGCGGCAGCGGCGTATCGGTTCACCGCAGCGACTGCGTCAACGTGGACTCGCTGTCCCGCGAGCCTGAGCGCATCCTCGAGGTCGAGTGGGCGCCCACGCAGTCGTCCGTCTTCCTGGTCGCCATACAGGTCGAGGCCCTCGACCGCTCGCGGCTGCTGTCGGACGTGACCCGGGTCCTGTCGGACCAGCACGTGAACATCCTGTCCGCGGCGGTACAGACGTCCCGCGACCGGGTGGCCACGTCCCGCTTCACATTCGAGATGGGCGACCCGAAGCACCTGGGCCACGTCCTCAAGGCGGTCAGGGGCGTCGAGGGCGTCTACGACGTGTACCGGGTGACGTCGGCGCGCCGGCCCTGATCAAGCCTCACGGCTCAAGCCCCTGCGGCGGGTGGGCATTTCAAGCCCCGCTCTTGGACGAGAGCCCGCGGGGTCCGGGGCGGAGCCCCGAGACGTGAGAACGGCCCCCGAGTCGATACTCGGGGGCCGTTCTCACGTTGCCGCATCGGGCCCGGCTACCCCCCGAACTCGTGCAACCCCTTCACGGCCTGGTCAAGAAGCGCCTGACGACCGTCCAGTTCCCGCTGAAGCTTGTCCGCCTTGGAGCTGTTCCCCTGTGCACGGGCCTGCTCAACCTGACCGCTCAGCTTGTCGACCGCCGCCTGCAACTGGCCGGTGAGGCCCTCCGCACGCGCGCGTGCCTCAGGGTTCGTGCGACGCCACTCCGCTTCCTCGGACTCCTGGAGGGCCCGCTCCACGGTGTGCATCCGGCCCTCGACCTTCGGGCGGGCGTCCCGCGGGACGTGACCGATGGCCTCCCACCGCTCGTTGATCGAGCGGAACGCGGCACGTGCCGACTTCAGATCCTCGATCGGCAGCAGCTTCTCGGCCTCGTCGGCGAGCACCTCCTTGAGCTTGAGGTTCTCGCCCTGCTCGGCGTCGCGCTCGGCGAACACCGCACTGCGGGCCGCGAAGAAGACATCCTGGGCGCCGCGGAAGCGGTTCCACAGGTCGTCCTCGTGCTCACGCTGCGCGCGGCCCGCGGCCTTCCAGTCCGTCATCAGGTCGCGGTAACGGGCCGCCGTGGCGCCCCAGTCCGTCGAGTTCGACAGCGACTCGGCCTCCGTGACCAGCTTCTCCTTGGTCTTGCGGGCCTCCTCGCGCTGCGCGTCAAGGGACGCGAAGTGGGCCTTGCGGCGCTTGGAGAACGCCGAGCGGGCGTGCGAGAAGCGGTGCCACAGCTCGTCGTCCGACTTGCGGTCCAGGCGCGGCAGACCCTTCCAGGTGTCCACAAGCGCGCGCAGCCGCTCGCCGGCCGCCCGCCACTGCTCGGACTGGGCCAGCTCCTCCGCCTCGACGACCAGCGCCTCCTTGGAGTGCCGCGCCTCGTCGGACTGCTTGGCCTTCTGGACCTTGCGCTCCTCGCGGCGCGCCTCGACGCTCTCCACCAGCTTGTCGAGCCGCTTGCCGAGCGCTTCCAGGTCGCCGATCGCGTGGGCGTCCGTGACCTGCGCGCGCAGATGCTCGATCGCCGTCATGGCGTCCTTGGCCGACAGGTCGGTCGTCTTCACCCGGCGTTCGAGGAGCCCGATCTCGACGACCAGGCCGTCGTACTTGCGCTTGAAGTAGGCCAGAGCCTCGTCGGGAGACCCCGCCTTCCACGAACCGACCTCTCGCTCGCCGCCGTCGGCCGTACGCACGTACACGGTCCCCGTCTCGTCGACGCGGCCCCACGGGTCGCTGCTCACAGCGCCTCCTCCACATGATGCCTGCGCGGGGCTCAGCACCCCTGGGCATCGTCCACAGTTTCCTGGCGGGCCCGGCCCGCCCTCCACAACGCGGCTCGAATCCGCGCCGCTCGAAGCCAATCTAGGCGACCGGCCACCCCACTGTCCGCACTCAGCGCGGCTCAATTCCGTGCCTACGCGCGCGTGGGGCGGCCCTGTGGCCTCACTCCTTGGTGACCGTGGCCTTGCTGATCTTGACGGCCTTCTTCGGCGCCCCGTCCTCCGAGCCGCCGGTGACGCCCTTCGCGGCGACGTCCTTGACGACCTTGAGGCCCTTCGCGTCCATCGTGCCGACGGGCGTGTACGTAGGCGTCAGCTTGCTGTCCTTGTAGACGAGGAAGAACTGGCTGCCGCCGGAGTCGGGCTGCCCGGTGTTCGCCATCGCGACCGTGCCCGCCTTGTAGGTCACCGAGCCGTCCTTGGCGGGCTTGCCGAGCCCGTCCAGGTTCTCGTCGGGGACCGTGTAGCCGGGGCCGCCCGCACCGGTGCCCTCGGGGTCGCCGCACTGCAGGACGTAGATGCCCTTGGTGGTGAGGCGGTGGCACTTCGTCCCGTCGAAGAAGCCCTTGTCCGCGAGGTGCTTGAACGAGTTCACGGTGTGCGGGGTCTTCGCCGCGTCCATGGCGACCGTGATGTCGCCGGCGCTCGTCTTGAAGGCCATGTCGTACGCGGCCTTCTTGTCGATCGCCATCTTGGGCTCCGACGCCTTCTTGCTCGCGGAGGGCGACGGGCTGGTCGCCGCGTCCGAGGTGTCCTTCTTGCCGTCACCGCTGAAGGCCCCGGCGGCGTACGCGCCGCCCGTGCCGAGGACGGCCACCGCGAGCACGGCGGCGATCACGGTGTTGCGGGTGCGCGCCTTGCGTCGAGCGGACTCGCGCCGCTGCTGCTGGCGCAGGAACTTCTCCCGGGCGAGCTGACGCTGCCGCTGATCCTTGCTGACCACCGGGTCTTCTCCTCGTACGTCTCGTGACCTTCAGGGGCCCCTGATAGTGCCCCGTACCGTATATGGGTTCGCTGTGGATTCGGCCGCGCCGGTAGGCTCTGATCCGCCGCATTCTGTTTGGACGACTTTCCACGACATACGAAGGACGATTGTGCTGATTGCCGGGTTCCCCGCAGGAGCCTGGGGCACCAACTGTTATCTGGTTGCCCCCGCCGCGGGTGAGGAGTGCGTGATCATCGACCCCGGCCACCAGGCCGCCCAGGGAGTCGAGGAAGCGCTCAAGAAGCACCGCCTCAAGCCGGTGGCGGTCGTCCTCACGCACGGGCACATCGACCATGTCGCCTCGGTCGTCCCGGTCTGCGGGGCGCACGACGTCCCGGCCTGGATCCACCCCGACGACCGCTACATGATGAGCGACCCGGAGAAGGGCATCGGCCGCTCCATCGGCATGCCGCTGATGGGCGAGCTGACCGTGGGGGAGCCGGACGACGTGCGGGAGCTGTCCGACGGCGCACAGTTGAAGCTCGCCGGGCTCGACTTCGGCGTCGCGCACGCGCCGGGCCATACCAAGGGGTCGGTGACCTTTCAGATGCCCGAGGCGGCGGACATCCCGTCCGTCTTCTTCTCGGGCGATCTGCTCTTCGCCGGCTCCATCGGACGCACCGACATGCCCGGTGGCTCCATGGACGACATGCTCGAATCGCTGGGCCGTGTGTGCCTGCCGCTCGACGACTCGACCGTGGTGCTGTCAGGACACGGCTCCCAGACGACCATCGGCCAGGAGCGCGCCACCAACCCGTATCTGCGGCAGGTGGCCGCCGGCCAGGGATCCTCCACCGAGGCTCCCCGACGAGGAATGTGACGAGAACCTCCCGTGAGTACCTTCCAGGCCCCCAAGGGCACCTACGACCTGCTTCCGCCGGACTCCGCGACGTATCTCGCGGTCCGCGAGGCGATCTCCGCCCCGCTGCGGAACTCCGGCTACGGCTACATCGAGACGCCCGGCTTTGAGAACGTCGAGCTCTTCGCGCGCGGTGTCGGCGAATCCACGGACATCGTCACCAAGGAGATGTACGCCTTCGAGACCAAGGGCGGCGACAGGCTCGCGCTGCGCCCCGAGGGCACCGCGTCCGTGCTGCGTGCCGCGCTGGAGGCCAACCTCCACAAGGCGGGCAACCTCCCGGTCAAGCTCTGGTACTCGGGCTCGTACTACCGCTACGAGCGCCCCCAGAAGGGCCGTTACCGGCACTTCTCCCAGGTGGGCGCGGAGGCGATCGGCGTCGAGGACCCGGCCCTGGACGCCGAGTTGATCATCCTGGCCGACCAGGCGTACCGCTCGCTCGGCCTGCGCGACTTCCGCGTCCTGCTCAACTCGCTCGGTGACAAGGAGTGCCGTCCCGTCTACCGGACTGCGCTCCAGGACTTCCTGCGCGGCCTCGACCTCGACGAGGACACGCTGCGCCGCGCCGACATCAACCCGCTGCGCGTCCTCGACGACAAGCGGCCCGACGTGCAGAAGCAGCTCACGGACGCGCCGCTGCTGCGCGACTACCTGTGCGACGCGTGCAAGGCGTACCACGCGCAGGTGCGCGAGCTGCTGACCGCCGAGGGCGTCGCCTTCGAGGACGACGAGAAGCTGGTCCGCGGTCTGGACTACTACACGCGTACGACCTTCGAGTTCGTCCACGACGGACTCGGCTCGCAGTCCGCGGTCGGCGGCGGCGGCCGCTACGACGGCCTGTCCGAGATGATCGGCGGCCCCTCGCTCCCGTCGGTCGGCTGGGCGCTGGGTGTGGACCGTACGGTCCTGGCCCTCGAGGCGGAGGGCGTCGCGCTCGAACTGCCCGCCACCACCAGCGTGTTCGCGGTGCCGCTCGGCGACGAGGCGCGGCGCGTGCTGTTCGCCAAGGTGACCGAGTTGCGCAAGGCCGGGGTCTCGGCGGACTTCTCCTTCGGCGGCAAGGGCCTCAAGGGCGCCATGAAGAACGCCAATCGGTCGGGCGCGCGGTTCACGCTCGTCGCCGGTGAGCGGGATCTGGCCGAGGGCGTCGTGCAGCTCAAGGACATGGAGTCGGGCGAGCAGGACGCCGTCGCGGTCGACGAGATCGTGAACGTGCTCACCGCGAAGCTGAAGTAGGCCGATTTACACAGTTGATGTTCGAGCCCCCGGAACAGGTTTCCGGGGGCTCGAACAATTTGGCCCCCTGAGGCGTACATGCTTATGCCCAACGAACGGTGGACTCAGGGGCCGGTGCGGCAGAATGAGCACGACCGCAGCACCCACTCGCGTACTCACCTACGGATCGGCGTGATGAGCAAGACGACGACAGTAAGCGACACCGTCTCCCGTGACGTCGGTGGCGACCCCGCACCGCGATCCGTCGGCGGCAGCCGGGCTTTCGGGCTGCTTCTGGTGATCACGGGGGCGGCCGGACTGCTCGCCGCGTGGATCATCACGCTCGACAAGCTCAAGCTGGCCGAGGACCCGAACTTCACGCCGGGCTGCTCCCTGAACCCGGTCATCTCCTGCGGCAACATCATGAAGAGCGAGCAGGCGACGGCCTTCGGCTTCCCGAACCCGTGGCTCGGCCTCGTCACCTACGCCATCGTGATCGGCGTCGGCATGAGCCTGCTGGCCCGCGCGCGGTTCCCGCGCTGGTACTGGCTGACCTTCAACTTCGGCTGCCTCTTCGGCGTCGGATTCGTGACCTGGCTGCAGTTCCAGTCCCTGTACCGGATCAACGCGCTGTGCCTGTGGTGCAGCCTCGCCTGGGTCGCCACGATCCTGATGTTCTGGTACGTCACGTCGTTCAACTTCCGCAACGGCTTCCTGCCGGCGCCACGCCCGGTCAAGACGTTCTTCGAGGACTTCACCTGGGCCCTGCCGGTGCTGCACATCGGCATCCTCGTCGTACTGATCTTCACGCGCTGGGGCTCCAGCCTCTGGGCCTGAGCGGCCCGGCACCGACCGGCGCCCGCGGCGTTGTCAGTGGCGTGACTTAGGGTTCTGATCGTGGAACCCGATCTGTTCACCGCCGCAGCCGAAGACCGCCAGGAGAAGGACCCGACCGCGAGCCCCCTGGCCGTCCGGATGCGCCCGCGCACCCTCGACGAGGTCGTCGGGCAGCAGCACCTGCTCAAGCAGGGCTCGCCGCTGCGCCGTCTCGTCGGGGAGGGCGGATCCGGCCCCGCGGGCGCCTCCTCGGTGATCCTCTGGGGCCCGCCGGGCATCGGCAAGACGACGCTCGCGTACGTGGTGTCCAAGGCGACGAACAAGCGGTTCGTGGAGCTGTCCGCGATCACCTCGGGCGTCAAGGAAGTGCGCGCCGTCATCGAGGGCGCCCGGCGCGCGATGGGCGGGCACGGCAAGGAGACCGTCCTCTTCCTCGACGAGATCCACCGCTTCAGCAAGGCCCAGCAGGACTCCCTGCTGCCCGCCGTCGAGAACCGCTGGGTGACGCTGATCGCGGCGACCACGGAGAACCCGTACTTCTCGGTGATCTCCCCGCTGCTGTCCCGATCCCTCCTGCTCACCCTCGAATCGCTCACCGATGACGACCTGCGCGGACTGCTCGCGCGGGCGCTCACCGAGGAGCGCGGCCTCGCCGGCGCGGTGACGCTCGCCGAGGACGCGGAGGGGCACATCCTGCGGGTGGCCGGCGGCGACGCCCGGCGCGCGCTCACCGCCCTGGAGGCGGCGGCCGGAGCGGCCATCGCCAAGGGCGAGGAGACCATCACCCTCGAAAGCGTCGAGGAGTCGGTCAACCGCGCGGCGGTGACCTACGACCGGGACGGGGACCAGCACTACGACGTGGCGAGCGCCCTCATCAAGTCCATCCGCGGTTCGGACGTGGACGCGGCGCTGCACTACCTGGCCCGCATGATCGAGGCCGGCGAGGACCCCCGCTTCATCGCCCGCCGCCTGATGATCTCCGCGAGCGAGGACATCGGCCTCGCCGATCCGACGGCCCTGCCGACCGCCGTCGCCGCCGCCCAGGCCGTCGCGATGATCGGCTTCCCGGAGGCGGCGCTCACCCTGAGCCACGCGACCATCGCCCTCGCCCTGGCCCCGAAGTCGAACGCGGCGACGACGGCGATCGGTGCCGCCATGGAGGACGTACGCAAGGGCCTGGCAGGACCCGTGCCGCCGCACCTGCGCGACGGGCACTACAAGGGCGCCGCCAAGCTGGGCCACGCGCAGGGCTATGTGTACCCGCACGATGTGCCCGGCGGGATCGCCGCCCAGCAGTACGCGCCGGACGCGATAGCGGGCCGCCGCTACTACCAGCCGACGCGCTACGGGGCGGAGGCCCGGTACGCGGACGTGGTGGAGCGGGTCCGCGAGCGGCTCGGGGGCCCTGGCGGCGAGGGGTCCGACTGATCCGGTAGACTGCCCCGAAGTGCTGTGTCCCGTGTCCGGCATCCCGAAAGGGAGACCGGCACCACCAGAGCGGGACATCAAGCCGGATCCCCCGAACCGTGCGGTCTCCGCACGGCACAGGAGATCCAGGAGCGTCGCGCACCGTCGAAGGTGTCGCGGGCAGCCCACCACCAGCCCGGCCCGCAAGGGCCCGGGGCCCGGTCGGTGGGCCACTCGCGTGCTGCACGTATGTGCCCAGACCTGGGAGCGGCTGCCTGCCGACCGTCCGCAAGGACAGCGGTGGGTTTCCCGGGCTGCGGATTGCGACCTCCCCGACCCCTGGTGAAGCCGTATTCGCATCAGAAACACGAGGTGTTTGGTTCATGCCGAACCAGTCCCGCCCCAAGGTCAAGAAGTCGCGTGCCCTCGGCATCGCGCTCACCCCGAAGGCTGTCAAGTACTTCGAGGCCCGCCCCTACCCGCCGGGCGAGCACGGCCGTGGCCGCAAGCAGAACTCGGACTACAAGGTCCGTCTGCTCGAGAAGCAGCGTCTGCGCGCGCAGTACGACCTGAGCGAGAAGCAGATGGCGCGCGCCTACGACCGCGCCAAGAAGGCCGAAGGCAAGACCGGCGAGGCCCTGGTCATCGAGCTCGAGCGTCGTCTCGACGCCCTGGTTCTGCGTTCGGGCATCGCCCGCACGATCTACCAGGCCCGTCAGATGGTCGGCCACGGCCACATCGAGGTCAACGGCCAGAAGGTCGACAAGCCGTCGTTCCGTGTCCGTCCCGACGACGTCGTGATGGTCCGCGAGCGCAGCCGCAACAAGCCGCTGTTCCAGGTCGCGCGTGAGGGTGGCTTCGCCCCCGACGGCGAGACCCCGCGTTACCTCCAGGTGAACCTGAAGGCTCTGGCCTTCCGCCTGGACCGTGACCCGAACCGCAAGGAGATCCCCGTGATCTGCGACGAGCAGCTCGTCGTCGAGTACTACGCCCGCTGATCTCCCTCACCGGAGAGCGGACGTAGTCCCACCTGCGTTTCAGCCCGCCGTCTCGCCGCCCTTCCAGGTGTGCGAGGCGGCGGGTTCGCGTGTGTCCCGGGCCGGTTCCGCAGGGCGCGCCGGATGCGGCACCGCTGGCGCCGGGCGCTGGCCCCGGCCGCGGCTCAGCGCGCGCGTCACCGCCTCGTCGTGCTCCAACTGCTCGCCCGAGCGCAGGAGTTCGGCGAATCGGGCGTCGCCGAGCACCTGCCGCGCCCGCGCCTCGCACAGCTCGTGCGGCCTGTTGTAGTGCACCGAGCCGAACAGCGGCAGCCCCACTGAGGACCACATCCGGGCAGCCGCCCCCTGCAGCACCGCGGCCTCGACGGCGTCCCCCTCCTCGACCGTGACCAGGGCCAGCAGCTCCATCGACAGCACCGTGCCCAGCAGATCGTGGAACTCGTGCCCGATCGCCAGGCACGCGTCGAGCATGTGCCGGGCCTGCGCGTAATCGGCCTCCGCCCACCGCGCGTATGCCAGCACATAGAGCGCGTACGCGAGGGTCCAGCGCTCCCCGTGGTCCTCGCACACCTGCTGGACATCCGCGCACAGCGCGACGGCCTCCGTCAGATCGCCCTGGAAGGCGAGCGCCATCGCCAACTCGACCTGGCCCATCAGTACGTTGCTGTTGAGCTCGCCGAGCTCCCGGTAGCCGGCCAGCGCGGTGCGCAGCAGGTCCTCGGCGCGCGGCAAGTCGTCGGTGACCAGGCCCAGGCAACCGGTGCGGTGCAGCGCGTACGCGAGCGCCGTCGCGTCGCCGGAGCGCTCCGCCTCCTCGCGGCACTCCTGCAGCGCGGCGAGCGCGGGCACCGTGTCACCTTGCAGGATCGCCACGTAGCCGAGCACCCACAGCGCCTTGAGGCGCGAGGCCTTGTACTCCCCGTGCTCCCTGTGTTCCCCGTGCTCCAAGTCCTCTTCGACGAGGCCGGGGGGGACGTCACCGTCGTCGAACTCGACGTCCAGGCCGACGCTGCGGTCCAGCCAGTGCCGTCCCTCGGCGAGCCGCCCGCAGCCCGCCCAGTAGAACCAGAGCGTGCCCGCCAGGTACTGGCCCAGGTGCGTCTCGCCCGGTTCGGTCAGGCAGTGTTCGAGGGCCGCCCGCAGATTCGGCAGCTCCGTCTCGATCCGGGCCGCCAACTCGCCCTGCCGCGGCGAGAACCAGTCCAGCTCGCACCAGGTGGCCAGGCCCATGTACCAGTCGCGGTGCATGCGCCGCATCCGGCGGCCGTCGCCCAGGCTGTCCAGCCACTCGGCCCCGTACGCGCGCACCGTGTCGAGCATCCGGTAGCGGGCCTCGCCCCGTGCCTCCTCGCGGACGACCACGGACTGCGCGAGCAGCTCGTCGAGGACGTCGACGATGTCGTCCGCGGGCAGGCCCGCGCCGCCACAGACGTACTCCGCCGCCTCCAGGTCGAACGAGCCTGAGAACACCGAAAGGCGCGCCCACAGCAACCGCTCCTGGGGCGCGCACAGTTCATGGCTCCAGCCGATCGTGGTGCGCAGCGTCTGATGGCGCGGCAGCGCATCCCTGCCGCCGCCCCTGAGCAGCCGGAACCGGTCGTCGAGCCGCTCCATCAGCTGCGCAGGCGACAGCACCCGCAGCCGCCCGGCCGCGAGTTCCACCGCGAGCGGCAGACAGTCGAGGTGCCGGCACACCTCCAGTACGTCGATCATCGTGCGCCCGTCGAGCCGGAACCCGGGCAGCAGCGACCCGGCCCGGTCCTCGAACAGCTCCGCCGCGTCCGTCGGTGTCAGTGGCGCCAGGGGGAACACCCGCTCCCCGTCGATGGCGAGCGGCCTGCGGCCCACCGCGATCACCCGAAGGCCCGGTGCGGCGCGCAGCAGGTCGCGTATGAGGGAGGCGCACGCGTCGACGAGGTGTTCGAACCCGTCGAGCACGAGCACCAGCCGACGCTCGGCGAGGTGGTCCACCAGGACCTGGCGGGGAGCGCGGGTGGTGTGGTCGGTGAGGCCGAGGGCCTCGGCGAGCGTGTACTCGACGAGCTCCGGCAGCCGCACGGTCGCCAGCTCCACCCGCCACACCCCGTCGGGGCGCAGGGACCGCGGGACCCGAGCGGCGCCGTGGGCGGCGAAGCGGGACTTGCCGACACCGCCGACCCCGGTGACCGTGACCAGGCGGCCCGACTCCAGGGCCGCTGTCAGCGCCGCGAGTTCGGCGGCGCGGCCGATGAAACGATTGAGTTCGTGGGGGAGGTTGCCGGGTTGTGGGGGACCGGCGGGGACATCTGTGGGGCGCGAAGTGCGTCGCATGGGGCACAGAGCGTACTCAGGCGTGCGCGGTCCGTACAATCACTCTCCCGAATGTCCACCGCTCGGGACGCGAATGCGGTACGGAGCGCGGGGTCGGGCGCGATAGGCTCGGGGGACGACTTTTTGATGTTCAGCGGCTGTGCGTTCATACAGCTTTCGTACCGAGCTAGGGAGCGGTGCCACGTGTCCGGTGGAGAGGTTGCCGGGATTCTGGTGGCTGTCTTCTGGGCGATCCTGGTCTCCTTCCTCGCGGTGGCGCTCGTGAGGCTGGCCCAGACGCTCAGGGCCACCACCAAGCTGGTCGCGGACGTGACCGAACAGGCCGTCCCGCTGCTCGCCGACGCCTCCTCCGCGGTGCGCTCCGCGCAGACCCAGATCGACCGTGTCGACTCGATCGCCTCGGACGTCCAGGAAGTCACGTCGAACGCGTCGGCGCTCTCCTCCACCGTGGCCTCCACCTTCGGCGGCCCGCTGGTCAAGGTGGCCGCGTTCGGCTACGGAGTGCGCCGGGCCATCGGTGGCCGGGGCAAGGACGCGCCCGCCAAGGAGCCGCGCCGTACCGTGATCGTGGGGCGTTCGTTCCCCGAGGCGCGGCGGGCCAAGCGGGCCAACCGGAACAAGAGGGACTGACCGAAGACATGTTCCGCCGTACGTTCTGGTTCACCGCGGGCGCAGCCGCCGGCGTATGGGCCACCACCAAGGTCAACCGCAAGATCAAGCAGCTGACGCCGGAGAGCCTCGCGGCCCAGGCGGCCAACAAGGCGGTCGAAGCGGGCCACAAGCTCAAGGACTTCGCTCTCGACGTCCGCGACAACATGGCCGAACGCGAGGCCGAACTGGGCGACGCCCTCGGCATCAACGAGCAGCCGGATCCCGCGGAGCTGCCGCAGCGCCGCTTCGCGGTCATCCAGAACCCGTTCAGCCAGAAGACGTTGAACACGAACACCAAGCAACCCAAGTACCTCGAGAACACCAGGTACTCGATCAACAATCGGAATGAGGACCACTGATGGAGTCGGCTGAAATCCGTCGCCGCTGGCTGAGCTTCTTCGAGGAGCGTGGCCACAAGGTCGTGCCCTCGGCGTCGCTCATCGCGGACGACCCGACTCTGCTGCTCGTTCCCGCGGGCATGGTCCCGTTCAAGCCCTACTTCCTGGGTGAGGTCAAGCCGCCAGCGCCGCGCGCCACCTCCGTCCAGAAGTGCGTGCGCACGCCGGACATCGAAGAGGTCGGCAAGACCACGCGGCACGGCACGTTCTTCCAGATGTGCGGCAATTTCTCCTTCGGCGACTACTTCAAGGAAGGCGCCATCAAGTACGCCTGGGAGCTGCTCACCAGCTCCGTGGCGGACGGTGGTTACGGCCTGGAGCCGGAGAAGCTCTGGGTCACCGTCTACCTCGACGACGACGAGGCCGAGCGCATCTGGCACGAGGTCGTCGGCGTACCGAAGGAGCGCATCCAGCGCCTGGGCAAGGCCGACAACTACTGGTCCATGGGCGTCCCCGGCCCCTGCGGCCCGTGCTCCGAGATCAATTACGACCGCGGCCCCGAGTTCGGCGAAGAGGGCGGCCCGGCGGTCAACGACGAGCGTTACGTGGAGATCTGGAACCTGGTCTTCATGCAGTACGAGCGCGGTCCGGGCACCGGCAAGGACGACTTCGAGATCCTCGGCGACCTGCCGTCGCAGAACATCGACACGGGTCTCGGCCTCGAACGCCTCGCGATGATCCTGCAGGGCGTACAGAACATGTACGAGACCGACACCCTGCGCGTCGTCATGGACAAGGCCACCGAACTCACCGGTGTCCAGTACGGCCACAAGCACGACACCGACGTCTCGATGCGTGTGGTCGCCGACCACATGCGCACCTCCGTGATGCTCATCGGTGACGGCGTCACCCCCGGCAACGAGGGCCGCGGCTACGTGCTGCGCCGCATCATGCGCCGCGCCATCCGCAACATGCGCCTCATGGGCGCCACCGGCCCGGTCGTCCAGGACCTCGTCGACATCGTGGTCGACACGATGGGGCAGCAGTACCCGGAGCTGATCTCCGACCGCAAGCGCATCGAGACGGTCGCGCTCGCCGAGGAGGCCGCGTTCCTCAAGGCCCTCAAGGGCGGCACGAACATCCTGGACACCGCCGTCACCGAGACGAAGGCCGCGGGCAAGTCGGTCCTCGCCGGCGACAAGGCGTTCCTGCTCCACGACACGTGGGGCTTCCCGATCGACCTCACCCTGGAGATGGCCGCCGAGCAGGGCCTGTCCGTGGACGAGGACGGCTTCCGGCGCCTGATGAAGGAGCAGCGGGAGCGCGCCAAGGCGGACGCTCAGGCCAAGAAGACGGGCCACGTCAACGTCGGCGCGTACCGCGAGATCGCCGACGCCGCGGGTGCCACGGACTTCATCGGCTACGCGTCGACCGAGGGCGAGTCCCGCGTCGTCGGCCTGCTGGTGAACGGCGTCTCCTCGCCGGCCGCCACCGAGGGCGACGAGGTGGAGGTCGTGCTCGACCGCACCCCGTTCTACGCCGAGGGCGGTGGCCAGATCGGCGACACCGGCCGCATCAAGCTGGACAACGGCGCGGTCATCGAGATCCGCGACTGCCAGAAGCCGGTCCCCGGCGTGTACGTCCACAAGGGCGTCGTGCAGGTCGGCGAGGTGACCGTCGGCGCCCCGGCGCAGGCGATCATCGACGTGGCCCGCCGCCGCGCCATCGCCCGCGCCCACTCCGCGACGCACCTCACGCACCAGGCGCTGCGCGACGCGCTCGGCCCGACGGCCGCGCAGGCCGGTTCGGAGAACCAGCCGGGCCGCTTCCGCTTCGACTTCGGTTCGCCGTCCGCCGTGCCCACGGCCGTGATGACGGACGTCGAGCAGAAGATCAACGAAGTCCTCGCGCACGAGCTCGACGTGCAGGCCGAGGTCATGTCGATCGACGAGGCCAAGAAGCAGGGCGCCATCGCCGAGTTCGGCGAGAAGTACGGCGAGCGGGTCCGCGTCGTCACCATCGGCGACTTCTCCAAGGAACTGTGCGGCGGCACGCACGTGCACAACACCGCCCAGCTGGGTCTGGTGAAGCTGCTCGGCGAGTCCTCCATCGGCTCCGGCGTGCGCCGCATCGAGGCCCTCGTCGGCGTCGACGCGTACAGCTTCCTCGCCAAGGAGCACACGGTCGTCGCCCAGCTCCAGGAGCTGATCAAGGGCCGCTCCGAGGAGCTGCCCGACAAGGTCTCCGCGATGCTCGGCAAGCTCAAGGACGCCGAGAAGGAGATCGAGAAGTTCCGCGCGGAGAAGGTCCTCCAGGCCGCCGCCGGTCTCGCCGACTCCGCCAAGGACGTCCGCGGCGTCGCCGTGGTCACCGGCCAGGTCCCGGACGGCACATCCGCCGACGACCTGCGCAAGCTGGTCCTCGACGTGCGCGGCCGTATCCAGGGCGGCCGCCCCGCGGTCGTCGCCCTCTTCACCACGGCGAACGGCAAGCCGCTCACGGTCATCGCCACCAACGACGCCGCGCGCGACCGGGGCCTCAAGGCCGGCGACCTGGTCCGTACGGCCGCGAAGACCCTCGGCGGCGGTGGCGGCGGCAAGCCGGACGTCGCGCAGGGTGGCGGCCAGAACCCGGCCGCGATCGGCGAGGCCGTCGAAGCCGTCGAGCGCCTCGTCGCGGAGACCGCGAACTGATGCGCCGAGGCCGCCGCCTGTCGATCGACGTCGGGGACGCCCGGATCGGGGTCGCGTCCTGCGACCCCGACGGAATCCTCGCGACGCCGGTGGAGACCGTGCCGGGACGCGACGTCCCGGCCGCCCACCGGCGGCTGCGCCAGATCGCCGAGGAGTACGAGCCGATCGAGATCGTCGTCGGACTCCCTCGCTCCCTCAAGGGCGGCGAGGGCCCGGCGGCAGCCAAGGTCCGCGGCTTCGCCCAGGAACTCGCCCGGGGCGTGGCACCCGTTCCAGTGAGACTTCTCGACGAGAGGATGACCACAGTGACGGCGAGTCAGGGCCTGCGGGCCAGCGGTGTTAAGTCCAAAAAGGGCCGCTCTGTCATCGACCAGGCGGCCGCCGTCATCATCCTCCAGCAGGCTCTGGAGTCCGAACGGGCGTCAGGAAACCCCCCTGGCGAGGGCGTCGAAGTGGTTGTCTGATCGCGATACGGTAACGTTCCGCGCGATCGGCGGTGTTCGAATAGCCGCCGCACAGCATCAAGAGGCGGAACGGGTGACCTTCCAGATCGGACAGCGGCCCATCCCGCCTCGCGGCTTGTAGGGGACCGATGACTGAGTATGGCCGGGGCCAAGGCTCCGAACCGTGGCATCCCGCGGACCCGCTGTACGGGGACCAGGGATGGGGGCAGCAGGCCGGGCACGGCCAGGCTGCCTACGGCGGCCAGGGTGGTTACGACCCGCAGCAGGCCTACGGCGGTGACTGGGACACCAACGGTCAGCAGGGCTACGGCTACGGGCAGGACCCCGGTTACGGCCAGGACCCCGGATACGGGCAGCACCCCGGCTACGGTCAGCAGTCGTACGGCGGCCAGCAGGGCCAGAACGGTGGCTGGGACTGGGACACCGGCTCGCAGGGGCAGCCGCCCTACGGCGTGGACCCCGCGGACCCCTACGGCACCGGTCAGCACGCCGCGTACAACGGCGAGGAGCCGGACTACTACAACACCCCCGGCGCCTACCCGCCGCCGGAGCCGCCCGGCCACCGCCGCCCGCAGGACCCGGGGACCGGCTGGGACGCCGGCCCCGACCAGGGCGAGGAAGCGTTCTTCAACGGCGGCGGTGACGACGAGGACGACTACGACGAGGGCCGCGCCGGTCGCCGGGGCCGCGGCGGCAAGAAGCCGAAGAAGCGGCGCAGCGGCTGCGCGTGCCTGGTCCTCACGGCGATCTTCGCGACCGCTGTCGGCGGCGTCGGCTACTTCGGCTACCAGTTCTACCAGGATCGTTTCGGCGCGGCGCCGGACTACGCGGGCGAGGGCAACGGCGAGCAGGTCACCGTCGTCATCCCGAAGGGCTCCGGCGGCTACACCATCGGGCAGAAGCTCAAGGACGCCGGCGTCGTACAGAGCGTCGACGCGTTCGTCGCCGCCCAGTCGGCGGACCCGAAGGGCAAGTCGATCCAGGACGGCGCGTACGTCATGGAGCGGCGGATGTCCGCGTCGAGCGCCGTCGACCTGCTGCTCAGCCCGGAGAGCCACGCCAACCTGACGATCCCCGAGGGCTGGCGCAACGCCAAGGTCTACGAGCTGATCGACAAGAAGCTCAAGGTCTCCAAGGGCACCACGGCCAAGGTCGCGAAGAAGGACTACAAGGACTTCGGCCTGCCCGACTGGGCGCTGGACCACCGCACGGTGAAGGACCCGCTGGAGGGCTTCCTCTACCCGTCGAGCTACGCGGCCGCCAAGGGCATGAAGCCCGAGGAGGTCCTGAAGGACATGGTCTCGCGGGCCAACGACAAGTACGAGCGCCTCGACCTCGAGGGCGAGGCCAAGAAGCTGCACCTCGACAGCCCGTGGCAGGTGCTCACCGTCGCGAGCCTCGTCCAGGCCGAGGGCAAGACGCACGACGACTTCCGGAAGATGGCCGAGGTCGTCTACAACCGCCTCAAGACCTCGAACACGGAGACCAACCAGCTCCTGCAGTTCGACTCGACCTTCAACTACCTCAAGAATCAGAGCAACATCAACATCGGCGAGTCCGAGATCAACAGCAATAAGGACCCGTACAACACCTACACGCGCAAGGGGCTGCCACCGGGCCCGATCGGCAACCCCGGCGACGTGGCCCTCGCCGCGACGATCACCCCGACGGACAGCGGCTGGATCTACTTCGTGGCCACGGACGGCATGCACAAGACCGAGTTCGCCAAGACCCGCGCCGAGTTCGAGAAGCTGAGGGAAAAGTTCAATGCCAGCCAGGCCAACTGACGTGCGCAGGGCGGCGGTTCTGGGTTCGCCCATCGCCCACTCGCTCTCGCCGCAGCTGCACAACGCGGCGTTCGCGGAGCTGGGTCTCGACGAGTGGCGGTACGACCGGTTCGAGACCGACGAGGCGGCGCTGCCCGCCTTCCTCGCCGGGCTCGGGCCCGAGTGGGCCGGCCTCTCGCTGACGATGCCGCTGAAGCGTGCGGTGATCCCGCTGCTCGACGAGATCACCGAGGCCGCGCGCTCCGTGGAGGCCGTGAACACGGTTGTCCTCAAGGAGGACGGGCGGAAGGTCGGCGACAACACCGACATCCCGGGGCTGATCGCGGCGCTGCACGAGCGCGGCGTGGAGAAGGTCGAGTCGGCGGCGATCCTCGGCGCGGGCGCCACCGCGTCCTCCGCACTCGCGGCGCTTTCCCGGATCTGCACCGGCGAGGTCGTCACCTACGTACGCAGCGAGCAGCGCGCCGACGAGATGCGCGGCTGGGGCGAGCGGCTCGGGGTGCAGGTCCGCACGGCGGACTGGAACGACGCGGCGCGGGCCTTCGAGGCCCCGCTGGTGATCGCCACGACGCCGAAGGGCGGGTCGGACCACCTGGTCGAGGCGGTGCCGGAGAGCGTCGGCACGCTCTTCGACGTCCTCTACGACCCGTGGCCCACGCCACTGGCGGCCGCCTGGGAGCGGCGCGGCGGGGCGGTGCTCAGCGGGCTCGACCTGCTCGTGCACCAGGCCGTCTTCCAGTTCGAGCAGTTCACCGGCGACACCCGCCCGGTGCTCGCCGCCATGCGCGCGGCGGGCGTGAAGGCGCTCGGCTGACGCTTGCGCGTGTGGCTCGCGTCTCATGTGGCGTCCGCACCCCGGACACCGGAAACACCGGGCTCCGCGGGCATGGGAGGATCGTTCCCATACACAGAGCGCGAGCATGAGGAGCACCGTTGAGCAGGTTGCGCTGGCTGACCGCGGGGGAGTCGCACGGCCCCGCACTCGTCGCGACGCTGGAGGGTCTTCCCGCCGGCGTTCCGATCACCACGGAGATGGTGGCGGACCACCTGGCACGGAGGCGCCTCGGCTATGGCCGCGGGGCCCGGATGAAATTCGAGCAGGACGAGGTCACGTTCCTGGGCGGCGTCCGGCACGGCCTGACCATGGGCTCCCCGGTCGCGATCATGGTCGGCAACACCGAGTGGCCCAAGTGGGACAAGGTCATGTCCGGTGACCCGGTCGACCCGGAGATCCTCAAGGACATGGCGCGCAACGCGCCGCTGACCCGCCCCCGGCCCGGCCACGCCGACCTCGCGGGCATGCAGAAGTACGGCTTCGACGAGGCCCGCCCGATTCTGGAGCGTGCCTCCGCCCGCGAGACGGCCGCCCGCGTGGCGCTCGGCGCGGTCGCCCGGTCGTACCTCAAGGAGACGGTCGGCATCGAGATCGTCAGCCACGTCGTCGAGCTGTGCTCGGTGAAGGCGCCGCAGGGCGTCTACCCGACCCCCGCCGATGTCGAGAAGCTGGACGCGGACCCGCTGCGCTGCCTGGACGCGGATGCGTCGAAGCAGATGGTGGCCGAGGTCGACCAGGCCCACAAGGACGGCGACACGCTCGGCGGCGTCGTCGAGGTCCTCGCCTACGACGTGCCGGTGGGCCTCGGCTCGCACGTGCACTGGGACCGCAAGCTCGACGCGCGCCTGGCCGGTGCGCTCATGGGCATCCAGGCCATCAAGGGCGTCGAGATCGGCGACGGCTTCGAGCTGGCGCGCGTGCCCGGCTCGCAGGCGCACGACGAGATCGTGAAGACGGCCGACGGCATCCGCCGCACCACGGGCCACGCGGGTGGCACCGAGGGCGGCCTGACCACCGGTGAGCTGCTGCGGGTACGCGCCGCGATGAAGCCGATCGCGACCGTGCCGCGCGCGCTGCAGACCGTGGACGTCGCCACCGGCGAGGCCACGCAGGCCCACCACCAGCGCTCCGACGTCTCCGCCGTGCCGGCCGCCGGCATCGTCGCCGAGGCGATGGTCGCGCTCGTCCTCGCGGACGCGGTCGCCGAGAAGTTCGGCGGCGACAGCGTGCCGGAGACCCGGCGCAACGTCACCTCGTACCTCGACAACCTCCAGATCCGGTGAGCGGCCCGCAGATCGTCCTCGTAGGACCGATGGGCGTCGGCAAGTCGACGGTGGGCGCGCTGCTCGCCGAGCGGCTCGGCTGCGCCTACCGGGACACCGACGACGACATCGTCACCGCACAGGGCCGCGCCATCGCGGAGATCTTCGTCGACGAGGGCGAGGCGCGCTTCCGGGAGCTGGAGAAGGCCTCCGTGGCGACCGCGCTCGCCGGCCACGAGGGCGTTCTCTCGCTCGGCGGCGGCGCGATCCTCGATGCCGACACCCGCGCGCTGCTCGCCGCGCAGCCGACCATCGTCTATTTGTCGATGGATGTGGAAGAGGCGGTCAAGCGCACCGGTCTGAACACGGCCCGGCCGCTGCTCGCCGTCAACCCCCGCAAGCAGTGGCGGGAGTTGATGGAGGCGCGCCGGCATCTGTACACCGAGGTCGCCCGGGTGGTCGTGGCCACCGACGGCCGCACCCCCGAAGAGGTCGCCGAAGCGGTCCTCGACGCACTGGAGTTGAAGCAGGCATGAGCGAGGAAGTGACCCGTATCCACGTCGGCGGCACCGCCGGCACGGACCCGTACGAGGTCCTGGTGGGGCGCCAACTCCTGGGTGAGCTGGGCTCGTTGATCGGCGACAAGGTCAAGCGTGTCGCCATCGTGCACCCGGAGGCGCTCGCCGAGACCGGCGAGGCGCTCCGCGACGACCTGGCGGGCCAGGGCTTCGAGGCGATCGCCATCCAGGTGCCGAACGCCGAGGAGGCGAAGACCGCCGAGGTCGCCGCGTACTGCTGGAAGGCCCTCGGGCAGTCCAACTTCACGCGCTCCGACGTCGTCGTCGGCGTCGGCGGCGGCGCGACGACGGACCTCGCCGGGTTCGTGGCCGCGACCTGGCTGCGCGGCGTGCGCTGGATCGCCATCCCGACGACCGTGCTCGCCATGGTCGACGCGGCGGTCGGCGGCAAGACCGGCATCAACACCGCCGAGGGCAAGAACCTGGTGGGCTCCTTCCACCCGCCGGCCGGAGTCCTGTGCGACCTGGCCGCCCTCGACTCGCTGCCGGTGCACGACTTCGTGTCCGGTCTCGCCGAGGTCATCAAGGCCGGGTTCATCGCCGACGAGCGGATCCTCGAACTCATCGAGGAGGACCCGGAGTCGGCCCGTACGCCCACGGGTGAGCACACCGCCGAGCTGATCGAGCGCGCCATCCGGGTCAAGGCCGAGGTCGTCTCGTCCGACCTCAAGGAGGCGGGCCTGCGCGAGATCCTCAACTACGGGCACACGCTCGCGCACGCCATCGAGAAGAACGAGCGCTACAAGTGGCGGCACGGCGCGGCCGTCTCCATCGGCATGCTCTTCGCCGCCGAACTCGGCCGCCTGGCGGGCCGGTTGGACGACGCGACCGCCGACCGCCACCGCACGGTCCTGAAGTCGGTGGGGCTGCCGCTGTCCTACCGCTACGACCAGTGGCCCAAGCTGCTCGAGACGATGAAGGTCGACAAGAAGTCCCGCGGCGATCTGCTGCGCTTCATCGTCCTCGACGGCCTCGGCAGGCCCACCGTCCTGGAGGGACCCGACCCCGCCGTACTGCTCGCCGCGTACGGCGAAGTGGCGGAATAGGGCGGTCCGTTCACGTTCGGGCACGTCGCGACCTCCCCGGCCGTTCACACAACGGCGGCCGGGGACGGTACCGTTCGGTAGCGCCCCGTTCGCCGGCGCCCAAGTGACCGTCGTACGAGATGGAGTGGCACCGGATGCAGCAAGCAGGGGGGTCTCCGCTGCCGCCACCGCCCGGCATGCCGGGCTTCAGCGGAGCGCCGCCGCACCATCCGCCCGCCCAGCCCCCGCACATCCAAGCGCCGCAGGCCCCGGCCGTCGCCCCGCCACCGCCGCAGCCGCCGCGCGAGACCACCGGCCATGTGCAGCTCCCGGCCGGCGCCCCCGTCGCCGTGCCGAGCCCGCCGCCCGCGCAGGCACCCGCCGACTCGACGTCCACCACGCTCGCCGTACTGCTCATAGGCCCCGCGGGCGCCGGCAAGACCAGCGTCGCCAAGTACTGGGCGGAGAGCCGACGCGTCCCGACGGCCCACATCAGCCTCGACGACGTACGGGAATGGGTGCGCTCCGGCTTCGCCGACCCGCAGTCGGGGTGGAACGACAACAGCGAGGCGCAGTACCGGCTGGCCCGCCGCACCTGCGGTTTCGCGGCGCGCAACTTTCTGGCGAATGGAATCTCCTGCATCCTCGACGATGCGGTGTTCCCGGACCGGCCGGTGGTCGGCCTGGGCGGCTGGAAGCGGCACGTCGGCCCCGGCCTGCTGCCCGTCGTCCTCCTGCCCGGCCTGGAGATCGTCCTGGAGCGCAACTCTCGGCGCAGCGGCAACCGCCGCCTCACCGACGAGGAGGTCGCCCGCATCCACGGGCGGATGGCCGGCTGGTACGGCTCGGGCCTCCCGATCATCGACAACTCCCAACTGGACGTCCCCGGAACGGCCCAGGTCCTGGACGAGGTGCTGGCCCGCGCCATCACCAGCCCACCGCAGTGGTAGCCCACGCGTAGACCCCCGCAGGGACCCGTCCGGACGCGCTGATACGGCCGCCCCGCCCACCCGCTCGTACGCTCGGCGTCATGGCAGAGGTGTTGTACGCGGCCCGACGGGACCGGCTCAGAGAGCGCGCGACGGCTGGCGGCGGCGCGGCCGCCCTCGTCTCGCTGCCCGCCAACGTCCGCTACCTGGCGGGAACGGCACCGAACGGCGCCGTCCTCCTGCTGGGCCGGGACCTCGGCGGCGGTGACGACCTCCTGCTGTGCGCGCGGGCGCCGAGCGAGGAACCCGCCGACGGCAGGCTCGACGAGGCGCTGCGGGTCCAGGTCCTGGACGTACCCGGGGGTGACCCGGCCGTCGCCGCCGCGGACGTGGCCGCGGCCCGCGGAGCCGATTCGCTCGTCGTCGAGGAGCACCACCTGACGGTGGCCCGGCACCGCGCGGTCGGCTCGGTGGCGCCCCGACTCCGGCTGCTGGACCTCAACAGCGCGGTCGAGCAGCTGCGCCTCGTCAAGGACGAGGAGGAGATCTCCTGCCTGCGGATCGCGGCCGAGATCGCCGACCAGGCACTCGGCGAACTGCTCGAGTCCATCCTCGTCGGCCGCACGGAGCGTCACCTCGCCCTCGAACTGGAACGTCGACTTGTCGACCACGGCGCCGACGGCGCCGCCTTCCCCACCTCCGTGGGCACGGGCCCGAACTCGGGACGCGTGGCCCACCGGCCCACCGACCGCCGGGTCGAAGAGGGGGATTTCCTCTCCGTGTGCCTGGGCGCGACGTACCGCGGCTACCGCTGCGAGATCGGCCGTACGTTCGTCATCGGAACCTCGCCCGCGGACTGGCAGATCGAGCTGTACGACCTCGTATTCGCCGCTCAGCGGGCCGGTCGGGAGAGTCTGGCGCCCGGCGTCGAGTGCCGCGAAGTGGACAGGGCCGCCCGTCACGTCCTGGACGCGGCAGGGTATGGTGACGGGCTCGCGCCGCTCACGGGACACGGTGTGGGACTCGAAATCGACGAGGACCCGCAGTTGGCCCCTGCAGCCATGGGTAAACTGGACACTTGTGTGCCGGTCACCGTCGAGCCGGGGGTCCACCTCCCGGGTCGGGGCGGCGTCCGGATCGATGACACGCTCGTCGTCCGCCCCGAGGCGGACGGCGGACCCGAGCTACTCACCATTACGACCAAGGAGCTGCTCGCGCTCTAGCCCGCAAAGGCTGCTCGCGTGCCCCTGGGTCGTCCACGTCAGTCCAGGAGATTCCGCAACCGTGGCTTCCACGAACGACCTCAAGAACGGCCTGGTGCTCAAGCTCGACGGGGGCCAGCTCTGGTCCGTCGTCGAGTTCCAGCACGTCAAGCCCGGCAAGGGCCCTGCCTTCGTGCGCACCAAGCTCAAGAACGTGCTCTCCGGCAAGGTCGTCGACAAGACGTTCAACGCCGGCGTCAAGGTCGAGACGGCCACCATTGACAAGCGCGACATGCAGTTCTCGTACATGGACGGGGACTACTTCGTGTTCATGGACATGCAGACGTACGACCAGCTGCACGTCGACCGCAAGGCCGTCGGTGACGCCGCAAACTTCCTGATCGAGGGCTTCACCGCCTCCGTCGCGCAGCACGAGGGCGAGGTGCTCTTCGTCGAGCTGCCGGCCGCCGTCGAGCTCGTCATCAAGGAGACCGAGCCGGGCGTCCAGGGCGACCGCTCCACCGGCGGCACCAAGCCCGCCATCCTGGAGACCGGCCACCAGATCGGCGTCCCGCTCTTCATCACGCAGGGCGAGAAGATCAAGGTCGACACCCGCACGAGCGACTACCTCGGCCGGGTGAACAGCTAACCGTGGCTGCCCGTAATACGGCCCGCAAGCGCGCCTTCCAGATCCTCTTCGAGGCAGACCAGCGCGGCGCCGATCCCCTGACGGTCCTCGCGGACTGGATCCGGCACTCCCGCAGCGACACGCGGCAGCCACCGGTCAGCGAGTACACGATGGAGCTGGTCGAGGGGTACGCCAAGCAGGCGTCCCGGATCGACGAGCTCATCTCGCAGTACGCCGTCGGGTGGACCCTCGACCGGATGCCGGTCGTCGACCGCAACATCGTGCGGCTCGGCGCCTATGAGCTGGTCTGGGTCGACGGGACCCCGGACGCCGTGGTGCTCGACGAGGCCGTTTCGCTGGCCAAGGAGTTCTCCACCGACGAGTCCCCGGCGTTCATCAACGGACTGTTGGGTCGCTTCAAGGACCTGAAGTCGTCCCTGCGCCGCGACGAGGCCTGAGCCCCGCCGCCGCGCGCACCATCGTTCCGTGGGCCCGGAGCAGAACATGAACAATGTTCTGCTCCGGGCCTGGTGCGTTTCCGGGGACCCTCGCTAAGTTCTGGTCATGTCACCGGAGTCCGCATGACGACCGAAGACCCGATCCTGGCGCGGCTGACCGCGCTGCGCGCGGGCGACCTTCCGGTACACGGCGGGCGCACCATGGCGTACGTCTACGACTCCGGACTCGAAGGCCTCGACGAACTCGCGAACGCGGCGCAGGCCGCGTTCGCGGGGGTCAACGGGCTGGACATGACGGCGTTCCCGAGCGTCGTGGAGCTGGAGAACGACCTGGTGCGGCGGGCCACCGCGCTGCTCGGCGGCAGCGCGGGCACGTTCACCAGCGGCGGCACCGAGAGCTGTCTGCTCGCCGTCCTGACCGCGCGTCAGTACGCCCGCAAGGAACGCGGGGTGACCGAGCCCGAACTCGTGCTGCCCGAGACCGCGCACGCCGCCTTCCACAAGGCCGCCGAACTCTTCGGCCTGAACGTGGTGAGCGTCCCCGTGGACCCGGACACCTTCAAGGTGCGCCCGGCCGACGTGGCCGCGGCGCTCTCCGAGCGCACCGCCCTGGTCGTGGTCTCCGCCCCCTCGTACGCACACGGAGTCATCGACCCGGTTGTGGAGGTGGCGCGGGAGGCGGAGCGGCGCGGGGCGCTGTGCCACGTCGACGCGTGCATCGGCGGGTGGTACCTCGGGCACCTGCGGCACGCGGGGCGGCAGGGGCAGGACGTCGCGGGCGTCCCGGAGTTCGACCTGTCCGTCCCCGGGGTGACGTCGCTCTCCGTCGACCTGCACAAATACGCGTACACGGCGAAGGGCGCCTCGCTGCTCCTGTTCCGCGAGGCGGAGCTGCGCCGCCACGGCTGGTTCGCGCACGCCGCCTGGCCCGGCTACCCCGTGGTCAACTCCACGCTCCAGGGCACCAAGTCGGCCGGGCCCCTCGCGGCGGCCTGGGCGGTGACGGAGCGCGTCGGGGCCGAAGGTTACGCGGTGCTGTCGACGCGCGTACACCGGACGACCCGCGCGCTCGCCGACGGTGTCGAACGGATCGGCGGTCTGCGGCTCGCCGCGCGGCCCGAGGCGTCCCTGATCGCCGTGGCGTCCGACGACCCGGACGTCGATGTCTTCGTGGTGGCGGACGAGCTGCGGGGGAGCGGCTGGTACCTGCAGCCGCAGCCGGCGTTCGGGAGCTCACCGGCCACGCTGCATCTGACGGTGACCGCGGCGGTCGCGCAACCGGAGACCGTGCGGATTCTGCTCGCCGAGCTGGAGAAGGCGGTGGGACGGGCTCGTGAGCTGGGGCCCGTTCGGGTGGATCCGGAGGTCGTCGAGGCGGCGGCAACGCTGGATCCGGACACGCTGACCTCGCAGGAGGTCGAGATCGCGCTCGCCCTCGCCGGGGTGGGGGAGGGCGGCCGGCTGCCGGAGCGGATGGCCCCCGTCCTCGCGGTCCTCCAGGCACTCCCGCCACGCTTGAGCGCCCGCCTGCTGCCCGAGGTGATCGGACGCCTGTACCGGACGTGAGGGGCGTTTTCAGCCCCCTCTTGGACGAGAGTCAGCGGGGCCCGGCTGCCCGGGCATCTTGAGCCCCGCTCCTGGACGAAAGCCAGCGGCCCGGCCCGGCTGCCCGGGCATTTTCAGCCCCGCCGGCGTTTGAGGCGCGGGGTCCGGGGCGGAGCCCCGTGGCCGTGCGCCGGTGTCCCGGATCCGAGGGCGTGGGGCCGGAACACCGAGGGCGCGGGCCGACCCCGGAAACCCCTGAGGGGGCGGAGCCCAATCGCTCCGCCCCCTCAGGGCTGTGACGTTTCTGCGGCGTGCGGGCCGGGTCAGACGTCGTCGTGCGCCACCGCGCGGCGCGCGTCCGCGTCGAGCACGCCCCAGCTGATCAGCTGCTCGGTCAGGACCGAGGGCGACTGGTCGTAGATGACGGCGAGGGTGCGCAGGTCGTCCTGGCGGATGGAGAGCACCTTGCCGTTGTAGTCACCGCGCTGCGACTGGATCGTGGCGGCGTAACGCTGCAGCGGACCGGCCTTCTCCGGCGGCACGTGGGCAAGGCGCTCCAGGTCGAGGCGCAGCTTGGGCGGCGGCTCGGCGGCGCCACCGGGGGTGGTACCCGGCAGCAGCTCCTGCACCGGCACGCCGTAGAAGTCCGCCAGTTCGGCGAGGCGCTGCACGGTCACGGCACGGTCGCCGCGCTCGTACGACCCCACCACGACCGCCTTCCAGCGTCCCTGGGACTTCTCCTCGACACCGTGGAGGGAAAGGCCCTGCTGGGTACGGATCGCGCGGAGTTTGGCCCCGAGCTGTTTGGCGTATTCGCTGGACATATAGCTCCCCGGACACTGCATCACTAAGCGGCTGCGCCGCGTGGCTGTAACTCACTGTGAGGTTACGCAGCGTTACTTGGCCGCGTCAAGCCGAATGGTCCGTACCGACCTTCTCGTGAATTCGGCCGTCCCGCACCTCCAAGCGGGTGATCAGGGATGTTGTGGAGGCTGGTATTGTTGACGACGCAAATCCGACGTCCTTTAAGGTCCGTCCCGTGAGGCGGAGAAGGGGGTCCGTTTCTTATGGACACGCAGCAGTCCGATGCCCGGCCCGTACTCGAAGGCCCTGACATCGCGCGGGTACTGACCCGCATCGCCCACGAGATCGTCGAGCGCGCCAAGGGCGCCGAGGACGTGGTCCTCCTGGGCATTCCCACGCGAGGCGTCTTCCTCGCCCGCAGGCTGGCCGAGAAGCTCGAAGAGATCACCGGCCGCGCCATCCCCGTCGGCTCGCTCGACATCACGATGTACCGCGACGACCTGCGCATGCACCCGCCGCGCGCGCTCGCCCGCACCGAGATCCCGGGTGGCGGCATCGACGGCCGACTCGTCGTCCTCGTCGACGACGTGCTCTTCTCCGGCCGCACCATCCGCGCCGCCCTCGACGCCCTGAACGACATCGGGCGCCCGCGTGCCGTGCAGCTCGCCGTCCTCGTCGACCGCGGCCACCGCGAACTCCCCATCCGTGCCGACTACGTCGGCAAGAACCTCCCCACGTCGCTGCGGGAGACGGTCAAGGTCCAGCTCGCCGAGGAGGACGGCCGCGACGCCGTGCTGCTCGGTGCCAAGCCGGACGCCCAGGCGGCCGAGCAGTAGCACCCCTTCTCCGCTGTGCGCGCGCCCGCGTACGGCCCGAAAGGTGTGCCCTCGCGCGCCCGTATGTCCTGAATCTCCTGAACTGCCTTACGGAGCACCCCAGATGATGCGACACCTCATCTCGGCCGCCGACCTCTCCCGCGACGACGCCGTCCTCATCCTCGACACCGCCGAGGAGATGGCCCGCGTCGCCGACCGGCCCATCAAGAAGCTGCCCGCGCTGCGTGGCAGGACCATCTGCAACCTGTTCTTCGAGGACTCGACGCGTACGCGGATCTCGTTCGAGGCCGCCGAGAAGCGCCTGTCCGCCGACGTCATCAACTTCGCCGCCAAGGGGTCGAGCGTCTCCAAGGGCGAGTCCCTCAAGGACACCGCCCAGACCCTCGAGGCCATGGGCGTCGACGCCGTCGTCATCCGGCACGGCGCGTCCGGCGCCCCGTACCGGCTCGCGACCTCCGGCTGGATCGACGCGCCCGTCATCAACGCCGGTGACGGCACCCACCAGCACCCCACGCAGGCGCTGCTCGACGCCTTCACGATGCGCCGCCGGCTCGTCGGCCCCGACGCCGGGATCGGCAAGGGCCTCGACGGCAAGCGCGTCACGATCGTCGGCGACGTGCTGCACAGCCGCGTCGCCCGCTCGAACGTCGACCTGCTGCACACGCTCGGTGCCGAGGTCACCGTCGTCGCGCCGCCCACCCTGGTGCCGGTCGGCGTCGAGAGCTGGCCCTGCGAGGTCTCCTACGACCTCGATTCGACCCTCTCCAAGTCCGACGCGGTGATGATGCTGCGCGTGCAGCGGGAGCGGATGAACGCCGCGTTCTTCCCCACCGAGCGTGAGTACTCGCGCCGCTACGGGCTCGACGGCGACCGCATGGCGCGGATGCCGGAGCACTCCATCGTGATGCACCCGGGACCGATGGTCCGCGGCATGGAGATCACCGCCGAGGTCGCCGACTCCGACCGCTGCACGGTCATCGAGCAGGTCGCCAACGGCGTGCACACGCGGATGGCCGTCCTGTACCTGCTTCTCGGCGGCAACGAGCCCGCCGTGTCCCACTCTCGTACCGAGGAGACGAAGTAATCATGAGCAAGACCCTTATCCGTGGTGCGAAGGTGCTCGGCGGCGAGCCGCAGGATGTCCTGATCGACGGCGGCGTGATCGCCGAGGTCGGCAGCGGACTGTCCGCCGATGGCGTCGAGAACGTCGTCGAGGCCGAGGGCAAGGTCCTCCTCCCGGGCCTCGTCGACCTCCACACCCACCTGCGCGAGCCCGGCCGCGAGGACTCCGAGACGGTCCTCACCGGCACCCGCGCCGCCGCCTCCGGTGGCTACACGAACGTGTTCGCCATGGCCAACACGTTCCCGGTGGCCGACACCGCCGGCGTCGTCGAGCAGGTCTACCGGCTCGGCCAGGAACACGGCTACTGCGACGTGCAGCCCATCGGCGCCGTCACCGTCGGCCTGGAGGGCGTCAAGCTCGCCGAGCTCGGCGCCATGCACGAGTCCGCCGCCGGCGTCACCGTCTTCTCCGACGACGGCAAGTGCGTCCACGACGCCGTGATCATGCGCCGCGCCCTGGAGTACGTGAAGGCCTTCGGCGGCGTCGTCGCGCAGCACGCGCAGGAGCCCCGCCTCACCGAGGGCGCACAGATGAACGAGGGCACCGTCTCCGCCGAGCTGGGCCTCGGCGGCTGGCCCGCCGTCGCCGAGGAGTCGATCATCGCCCGCGACGTGCTGCTCGCCGAGCACGTCGGCTCCCGCGTGCACATCTGCCACCTGTCGACCGCCGGTTCCGTCGAGATCATCCGCTGGGCCAAGTCCCGCGGCATCGACGTCACCGCCGAGGTCACCCCGCACCACCTGCTCCTGACCGACGAGATGGTGCGCTCGTACAACCCGGTCTACAAGGTCAACCCGCCGCTGCGAACCGAGAAGGACGTCATGGCGCTGCGCGAGGCGCTGGCCGACGGCACGATCGACATCGTCGCCACCGACCACGCCCCGCACCCGCACGAGGACAAGGACTGCGAGTGGGCCGCCGCCGCCATGGGCATGGTGGGCCTGGAGACCGCGCTCAGCGTGGTGCAGCAGACGATGGTGGAGACGGGCCTGCTGAGCTGGGCCGGGGTCGCCGAGCGGATGTCCGTGAAGCCCGCCGAGATCGGACAGGCCCGCGGGCATGGACGTCCCGTCTCGGCAGGTGAGCCCGCGAACCTGGTTCTCGTCGACGCCGACTACCGTGGTGACGTGGACCCCGCGGGCTTCGCCTCCCGCAGCCGCAACACCCCCTACGAGGGCCGTGAGCTGCCGGGGCGCGTCACCCACACCTGGCTGCGGGGCAAGGCCACCCTCGCCGACGGGAAGCTCGCGTGACACCTCTGCAATCACTCGCTGTCCTCGCTGCCGAACAGAAGTCGGCGGACGTGACGGACTGGCCGAACCGAATCGGCTGGATCGTCGGTCTGCTGCTGTTCATCGCGCTCGTCTACTGGCTGATGCGTCAGGGCTGGAAGTGGCGCGGCACCCTTCAGGGCGACCTGCCGCCGCTGCCCGACGCGCCGACCGAGCAGGGCCCGGTGAAACTGGAGCTGAGCGGCCGCTACCACGGCTCGACCACCGCCGGACAGTGGCTCGACCGGATCGTGGCGCACGGACTCGGCACCCGCAGCCGCGTCGAGCTGACGCTCACCGACGCGGGGTTGAACGCCGTACGCCCCGGAGCGAGCGACTTCTTCGTCCCGGTGGAGGCGCTGCGCGAGGCCCGGCTCGACAAGGGCATCGCGGGCAAGGTCCTCACGGAGGGCGGCATGCTGATCGTCACCTGGGCGCACGGCGACAAGCTGATCGACTCCGGATTCCGCTCCGACCACGCCGCCGAGCAGGCGGAGTGGGTCAGCACCATCAACAACATGATCGACACGAAGATCACGACGGAAGGCACCGCACGATGACCACCTCCACCAGGGGAGCCGCGAAGGCTCCTGCCGTTCTCGTCCTGGAGGACGGCCGGGTGTTCCGCGGCCGCGCCTACGGGGCCGTGGGGGAGACCTTCGGCGAGGCCGTGTTCTCCACCGGCATGACCGGCTACCAGGAGACCCTCACCGACCCGTCGTACGCCCACCAGATCGTGGTCGCGACCGCCCCGCAGATCGGCAACACGGGCTGGAACGACGAGGACGACGAGTCGAAGCGCATCTGGGTCTCCGGGTACGTCGTGCGCGACCCCGCGCGCGTGCCGTCCAACTGGCGTGCCGAGCGCAGCCTGGACGACGAGCTGGTCGCGCAGGGCATCGTCGGCATCTCCGGCATCGACACCCGCGCCCTCACCCGCCACCTGCGCGAGAGCGGCTCCATGCGCTCCGGCATCTTCTCCGGCGAGACGCTCCCGGCCGACGCCGAGCTCGTCTCCCGCGTACAGGCGCAGCCCGCCATGAAGGGCCTGAGCCTGTACGAGGAGGTCGCCACCAAGGAGGCGTACGTCGTCCCGGCGATCGGTGAGAAGAAGTTCACCGTCGCCGCGATCGACCTCGGCATCAAGGGCATGACCCCGCACCGGATGGCCGAGCGCGGCATCGAGGTGCACGTGCTGCCCGCGACCGCGAGCGCCGACGACGTGTACGCCGTGAACCCCGACGGCGTGTTCTTCTCCAACGGCCCGGGTGACCCGGCCACCGCCGACGGCCCGGTCGCGCTGATGACCGCCGTCCTGGAGCGGAAGACGCCGCTGTTCGGCATCTGCTTCGGCAACCAGATCCTCGGGCGCGCCCTCGGCTTCGGCACGTTCAAGCTGAAGTACGGCCACCGCGGCATCAACCAGCCGGTGCAGGACCGCACCACCGGCAAGGTCGAGGTCACCGCGCACAACCACGGCTTCGCCGTGGACGCGCCGCTGGACAAGGTGAGCGAGACCCCCTTCGGCCGCGCCGAGGTCTCCCACGTGTGCCTCAACGACAACGTCGTGGAGGGGCTCCAGCTCCTCGACCAGCCCGCGTTCAGCGTCCAGTACCACCCCGAAGCGGCGGCCGGTCCGCACGACGCCGCGTACCTCTTCGACCGCTTCGTGTCTTTGATGAGCACAGCCCTGATGGAGTCCGCCCGTGCCTAAGCGCAACGACCTGAAGTCCGTACTCGTCATCGGCTCGGGCCCGATCGTCATCGGCCAGGCCGCGGAGTTCGACTACTCCGGCACCCAGGCCTGCCGGGTGCTGAAGCAGGAGGGCCTGCGGGTCATCCTGGTCAACTCCAACCCGGCGACGATCATGACCGACCCGGAGATCGCCGACGCCACGTACGTCGAGCCGATCACCCCCGAGTTCGTCGAGAAGATCATCGCCAAGGAGCGCCCCGACGCGCTCCTGCCCACCCTCGGTGGCCAGACCGCGCTCAACACCGCGATCTCCATGCACGACCAGGGTGTCCTCGAGAAGTACGGCGTCGAGCTGATCGGCGCCAACGTCGAGGCGATCAACAAGGGCGAGGACCGCGACCTCTTCAAGGGCGTCGTGGAGGAGGTCAAGCGGAAGATCGGGTACGGCGAGTCCGCCCGCTCGTACATCTGCCACTCCATGGACGACGTCCTGAAGGGTGTCGACGAGCTCGGCGGCTACCCGGTCGTCGTCCGCCCCTCCTTCACCATGGGCGGCGCGGGCTCCGGCTTCGCGCACGACGAGGAGGAGCTGCGCCGCATCGCCGGGCAGGGCCTCACGCTCTCGCCGACCACCGAGGTGCTCCTGGAGGAGTCCATCCTCGGCTGGAAGGAGTACGAGCTGGAGCTGATGCGCGACAAGAACGACAACGTCGTGGTCGTCTGCTCCATCGAGAACTTCGACCCGATGGGCGTGCACACCGGTGACTCGATCACCGTCGCCCCGTCGATGACGCTGACCGACCGCGAGTACCAGCGACTGCGTGACGTCGGCATCGCGATCATCCGCGAGGTCGGCGTCGACACCGGCGGCTGCAACATCCAGTTCGCGATCAACCCCGAAGACGGCCGCGTCATCGTCATCGAGATGAACCCGCGCGTCTCGCGTTCGTCCGCCCTCGCTTCGAAGGCCACCGGCTTCCCGATCGCGAAGATCGCCGCGAAGCTGGCCGTCGGCTACACGCTGGACGAGATCCCGAACGACATCACCGAGAAGACGCCGGCCTCCTTCGAGCCGACGCTCGACTACGTAGTCGTGAAGGCGCCGCGCTTCGCTTTCGAGAAGTTCCCCAGCGCCGACTCCACGCTGACCACGACCATGAAGTCGGTCGGCGAGGCCATGGCCATCGGCCGCAACTTCACCGAGGCGTTCCAGAAGGCGCTGCGCTCCCTGGAGAAGGCGGGCTCGCAGTTCACGTTCGTCGGCGAGACCGGCGACAAGACGGCTCTCCTCGAAGAGGCGGTGCGCCCGACCGACGGGCGCATCAACACCGTCATGGCGGCGATCCGCGCCGGCGCCACGCCCCAGGAGGTCTTCGACTACACGAAGATCGACCCGTGGTTCGTGGACCAGCTCTTCCTCATCAAGGAGGTCGCCGACGAGCTGGCGGCCGCCCCCGAGCTGACCCGTGAGCTGATCGCCGATGCCAAGCGGCACGGCTTCTCCGACCAGCAGATCGCCGAGATCCGCGGTCTGCGCCAGGACGTCGTCCGCGAGGTCAGGCACGCGCTCGGCGTCCGTCCGGTCTACAAGACGGTCGACACCTGCGCCGCCGAGTTCGCCGCCAAGACGCCGTACTTCTACTCCTCGTACGACGAGGAGAGCGAGGTCGCGCCGCGCGAGAAGCCCGCCGTGATCATCCTCGGCTCGGGCCCGAACCGCATCGGCCAGGGCATCGAGTTCGACTACTCCTGCGTCCACGCCTCCTTCGCGCTCAGCGACGCGGGCTACGAGACCGTGATGGTCAACTGCAACCCGGAGACGGTCTCCACGGACTACGACACGTCCGACCGCCTCTACTTCGAGCCGCTGACCCTCGAGGACGTCCTGGAGATCGTCCACGCGGAGTCGCTCGCGGGCCCGATCGCGGGCGTCATCGTGCAGCTCGGCGGCCAGACCCCGCTGGGCCTCGCGCAGGCGCTCAAGGACAACGGCGTGCCCGTCGTCGGCACGCCCCCGGAGGCGATCCACGCCGCCGAGGACCGCGGCGCCTTCGGCCGCGTGCTCGCCGAGGCGGGACTGCCCGCCCCGAAGCACGGCACCGCCACGACGTTCGCGGAGGCGAAGACGATCGCCGACGAGATCGGCTACCCGGTCCTCGTCCGCCCGTCGTACGTGCTCGGCGGCCGCGGCATGGAGATCGTCTACGACGAGGAGCGCCTCTCCTCGTACATCGAGGAGTCGACGGAGATCAGCCCCTCGCGGCCGGTCCTCGTCGACCGCTTCCTCGACGACGCCATCGAGATCGACGTCGACGCGCTCTACGACGGCGAGGAGCTCTACCTCGGCGGCGTCATGGAGCACATCGAGGAGGCCGGCATCCACTCCGGCGACTCGGCGTGCGCGCTGCCCCCGATCACGCTCGGCGGCTACGACATCAAGCGCCTGCGCGCCTCCACGGAGGGCATCGCCAAGGGCGTCGGCGTGCGCGGACTCATCAACATCCAGTTCGCCCTGGCCGGGGACATCCTCTACGTCCTGGAGGCCAACCCGCGCGCCTCGCGCACGGTCCCCTTCACCTCGAAGGCGACCGCGGTGCCGCTCGCGAAGGCCGCCGCCCGCATCTCGCTGGGCGCCACCGTCGCCGAGCTGCGCGCCGAGGGCCTGCTCCCGAAGACCGGCGACGGCGGCACGCTGCCGATGGACGCGCCGATCTCCGTCAAGGAGGCCGTCATGCCGTGGTCGCGCTTCCGCGACATCCACGGCCGCGGCGTCGACACGGTCCTCGGCCCGGAGATGCGCTCCACCGGCGAGGTCATGGGCATCGACTCCGTCTTCGGCACGGCGTACGCCAAGTCGCAGGCGGGCGCCTACGGTCCGCTGCCGACGAAGGGCCGGGCGTTCATCTCCGTCGCCAACCGCGACAAGCGCTCGATGATCTTCCCGGCGCGCGAGCTGGTCGCCCACGGCTTCGAGCTGCTCGCCACCTCCGGCACCGCCGAGGTCCTCAAGCGCAACGGCATCAACGCCACGGTCGTGCGCAAGCAGTCCGAGGGCGAGGGCCCGAACGGCGAGAAGACGATCGTCCAGCTGATCCACGACGGCGACGTCGACCTGATCGTCAACACCCCGTACGGCACCGGTGGCCGCCTCGACGGCTACGACATCCGGACGGCGGCGGTCTCCCGCTCCGTGCCGTGCCTGACCACGGTCCAGGCGCTCGCCGCGGCCGTCCAGGGCATCGAGGCGCTCGGCCACGGCGACGTGGGCGTGCGCTCACTGCAGGAACACGCGGAACGCCTGACGGCGGCCCGCGACTAAGGATCCAGCAGCCCAAGAGGGGGACACCACAACGGTGTCCCCCTCTTCATGAGGCCGCCGCCTCATGAGGACCTATAGGACTTCCAGCATGTACAAGCTGTTCTTCAACCTCGTCTTCAAGCACCTGGACCCGGAGAAGGCCCACTACCTGGCCTTCCGCTGGATCCGCCTCGCGGCCCGCACGCCCGTTCTGCGCACCTTCGTAGCCGCGTATCTCGCGCCGCGCTACAAGGAGTTGCGTACGGAAGCCCTGGGCTTGCGTATGCACGGCCCCTTCGGCCTTGCCGCAGGCTTCGACAAGAACGCCGTCGCGATCGACGGCATGTCGATGCTGGGCTTCGACCACGTCGAGATCGGCACCGTGACGGGCGAGGCCCAGCCCGGCAACCCCAAGAAGCGCCTGTTCCGCCTCGTGCAGGACCGCGCGCTCATCAACCGCATGGGCTTCAACAACGAGGGTTCGCTGGCCGTGGCGGCCCGCCTGGCCTCCCGCAACCCGGTCTTCAGGACCACGGTCGGCGTGAACATCGGCAAGACCAAGGTCGTGCCGGAGGCCGAGGCCGTCGGCGACTACGTGAAGTCCACCGAGCGGCTCGCCGCGTTCGCCGACTACCTCGTCGTGAACGTGTCCTCGCCGAACACGCCGGGCCTGCGCAACCTCCAGGCCACCGAGGCGCTGCGGCCGCTCCTGAGCGCCGTGCGCGAGGCCGCGGACCGCACGGTGAAGAGCCGTCGCGTCCCGCTCCTCGTCAAGATCGCGCCCGACCTCGCCGACGAGGACGTCGACGCGGTCGCCGACCTGGCCGTGGAACTCGGCCTCGACGGCATCATCGCCACCAACACGACGATCTCCCGCGAGGGCCTCGCCACCAAGGGCGACGTCGTGAGCGAGACCGGCGGCCTGTCCGGCGCGCCCCTCAAGGAGCGCTCCCTGGAGGTCCTGAGGCGCCTCTACGCGCGCGTGGGCGACCGGATCACGCTCATGGGCGTCGGCGGCATCGAGAACGCCGAGGACGCCTGGCAGCGCATCCTCGCCGGTGCCACGCTCATCCAGGGCTACTCGGCCTTCATCTACGAAGGCCCCTGCTACGCCCGCGCGATCCACAAGGGCCTCGCCGCCCGCCTGAACGACTCCCCGTACGACACGCTCGCCGACGCGATCGGCGCCGATGTGAGGAAGCAGGCTTCCGCATGACTGTGCTGGAACCCTTCGGCGCGCGCCTGCGCCGCGTCATGGATGAGCGCGGGCCGCTCTGCGTCGGCATCGACCCGCACGCCGCCCTGCTGTCCTCCTGGGGGCTGAACGACGACATCAAGGGCCTGGAGACCTTCACGCACGCGTGCGTAGAGGCGCTGGCCGACACGGTGGCCGTGGTCAAGCCCCAGTCGGCGTTCTTCGAACGGTTCGGCTCGCGGGGTGTCGCGGTCCTGGAGCGGGCCGTGGCGGACCTGCGCGCCGCCGGGACCCTCGTCGTCATGGACGCCAAGCGCGGCGACATCGGCTCCACCATGGCCGCGTACGCGGAGACCTTCCTGCACAAGGACTCCCCGCTGTTCTCGGACGCCCTGACCGTCTCGCCGTACCTGGGCTACGGGTCCCTGAAGCCCGCCGTGGACCTGGCCCGCGAGTCCGGAGCCGGCCTCTTCGTGCTGGCGCTCACCTCGAACCCCGAGGGCGGCGAGGTCCAGCACGCGGTGCGCACCGACGACCCGGCCGGCCGCAACGTAGGCGCGACGATGCTCGCGCACCTCGCGCAGGAGAACGCGGGGGAGCGCCCCATGGGCTCCTTCGGAGCCGTGGTCGGCGCGACGCTGGGCGATCTGTCCTCCTACGAACTCGACATCAACGGCCCGCTCCTCGCCCCCGGCATCGGGGCGCAGGGTGCCACGGCGGCCGATCTTCCGTCGGTGTTCGGCTCCGCCGCGCGCAATGTCGTACCGAGTGTGAGCCGTGGAGTGCTCAAGGCGGGACCTTCGGTCGCGGCCCTGCGGGACGCCTCCGTGCGGTTCGCGGACGACGTGCGCGAGGCCGTCGCGGGGGCCTGACGCGAGAGGTTTAGAGGTGGCACTCCGTGCCGACCTTGGGTTTTGCGTCCGAATCCTGTCCTGTTTACAGGGAGATTTGTCCAAAATGTACGGCTCGACAGAGGCTGACCAGGACTTTTCGTCTGTTCTCGCTGACTCTGGCGGCCATGCCCGCTAGTCTCCGTCGAGAGTCAACGGCCAAGCTGCACGCCAGCGGGTTGTTCGTTGCTCCCCAGGTGTGGGGCGACTAGGTTCCTCACCGGTCCGTATCCGACAGTTCGACATCCGAGGTGACGTAGGCGTGGCTCTTCCGCCCCTTACCCCTGAACAGCGCGCAGCCGCGCTCGAAAAGGCCGCCGCGGCTCGCCGGGAGCGGGCCGAGGTCAAGAATCGACTCAAGCACTCCGGCGCCTCCCTCCACGAGGTCATCAAGCAGGGCCAGGAGAACGACGTCATCGGCAAGATGAAGGTCTCCGCCCTTCTCGAGTCCCTGCCGGGCGTGGGAAAGGTCCGTGCCAAGCAGATCATGGAGCGGCTCGGGATCTCCGAATCCCGCCGGGTGCGCGGTCTCGGTTCCAACCAGATCGCCTCTTTGGAGCGCGAGTTCGGCAGCACCGGAGCCTGAGTGGCCGCGGCCGTCCCGGGCTGACCCCCGGGGCTGGTCCGGGCACTCCGGAACAACTGGAATAATCGCTGCATGAGTGAACGTCCGCGGCTGACCGTGCTCTCCGGCCCCTCGGGGGTCGGCAAGAGCACGGTTGTCGCCCATATGCGCAAGGAACACCCTGAGGTCTGGCTCTCGGTGTCGGCCACGACCCGTAAGCCGCGCCCCGGCGAGCAGCACGGTGTCCAGTACTTCTTCGTCACCGACGAGGAGATGGACAAGCTGATCGCCAACGGTGAGCTCCTCGAGTGGGCCGAGTTCGCGGGGAACCGTTACGGCACCCCGCGCAGAGCCGTGCTCGACCGCCTGGAGGCGGGGGAGCCGGTGCTGCTCGAGATCGACCTCCAGGGTGCCCGCCTGGTCCGGGAGTCGATGCCCGAGGCGCAGCTGGTCTTCCTGGCCCCGCCGAGCTGGGACGAGCTGGTCCGCCGGCTCACCGGGCGCGGTACGGAGGCGCCGGAGGTCATCGAGCGCCGTCTCGGGGCCGCCAAGGTGGAGCTCGCCGCCGAATCGGAGTTCGACACCACTCTTGTCAATACCTCTGTCGAGGGCGTGGCCGCTGAGCTGCTAGCCTTGATGAAAGTTCTTTGATCTTTAACCCCATCGGAAGGCAGAGAGTGTCCTCTACCATCACCGCGCCCGAGGGCATCATCAACCCTCCGATTGATGAGCTCCTCGAGGCCACCGACTCGAAGTACAGCCTGGTCATCTACGCCGCCAAGCGCGCGCGTCAGATCAACGCGTACTACTCGCAGCTCGGTGAGGGCCTGCTCGAGTACGTCGGCCCGCTGGTGGACACGCACGTCCACGAGAAGCCGCTCTCGATCGCTCTTCGCGAGATCAACGCGGGTCTGCTGACGTCCGAGGCCATCGAGGGCCCGGCTCAGTAACACCCGTGTAGCTCGTAGATTTCGGTACTTCAGGCCCGGCAGCGCGACTGCCGGGCCTGTGGTGTGTCATGGAGTCGTACGTCTGTCGTTCGTACGTGTTCGAGTCAGGGGAGAACCGGTGTCGTCGAAGCCGAAGGTCGTTCTGGGGGTCAGCGGCGGAATCGCCGCCTACAAGGCGTGTGAGCTGCTGCGTCGACTGACGGAGTCCGGCCACGACGTGCGCGTCGTGCCGACCGAATCGGCGCTGCACTTCGTCGGCGCCGCGACCTGGTCGGCGCTCTCCGGCAACCCGGTCTCCACGGAGGTCTGGGACGCGGTCCACGAGGTGCCGCACGTGCGCATCGGCCAGCACGCGGACCTCGTGATCGTCGCGCCGGCCACCGCCGACATGCTCGCCAAGGCGGCCCACGGGCTCGCCGACGACCTCCTCACGAACACGCTCCTCACCGCCCGATGTCCCGTCGTCTTCGCCCCCGCCATGCACACCGAGATGTGGGAGCACCCGGCCACCCAGGAGAACATCGCCACGCTGCGCCGCCGCGGTGCCCTCGTCATCGAGCCGGCGGTCGGCCGCCTCACGGGCGTCGACACCGGCAAGGGCCGCTTCCCCGACCCGGCGGAGATCTTCGAGTACGCACGCCGGGTGCTCGCGCGCGGCGACGCCCCGCAGGACCTCGTCGGCCGCCACGTGGTCGTCAGCGCCGGCGGCACCCGCGAGCCCCTCGACCCGGTCCGTTTCCTCGGTAACCGCTCCTCCGGAAAGCAGGGATACGCGCTCGCCCGCACGGCGGCGGCCCGCGGCGCCCGCGTCACGCTGCTCTCCGCGAACGCGGACCTTCCCGATCCGGCGGGCGTCGACGTCGTCCACGTAGGGACGGCCGTTCAGCTGCGCGAGGCGGCCCTCAAGGCGGTCGCCGACGCCGACGCGGTCGTCATGGCCGCCGCCGTCGCCGACTTCCGCCCCGAGGCGTACGCCACCGGGAAGATCAAGAAGAAGGACGGCGAGGAGCCGGCGCCGATCGTCCTCGTGCGCAACCCGGACATCCTCGCGGAGCTGTCCGCCGACCGGCCCCGTCCGGGGCAGGTCGTCGTCGGCTTCGCCGCGGAGACCGACGACGTCCTCGCGAACGGCCGCGCCAAGCTCGCCCGCAAGGGCTGTGACCTGCTCGTCGTCAACGAGGTGGGGGAGCGCAAGACCTTCGGCTCCGAGGAGAACGAGGCCGTGATCCTGGGCGCCGACGGGCACGAGACGCCGGTCCCCTACGGCCCGAAGGAAGCGCTCGCCGACCGCATCTGGGACGAGGCGGCGCGGCGCCTCGCGCCCGCGACGGCCGACTGAATCCTTGTCGAACACGCGCGGAACCCATCGGTGCGTGAAATTCACATCCACCCCGTCTGACCCGGGGAAACCCCGAAAACACGCCAATTTCGGGCGGGCGGTACCCTTCCGAAGACCGATCGTCGTATCGCACAATGCGGTGTCGCAGGTCACAGCGCTCCCAGTGGGCGAGACACGTGACCCTGCGACCGAGCACGACCGATAAACTGTTCCCGGACGGTGTCGGGTGCAGCCCCCCGCACCATCCGTCAAATGATCAGCCAGCAGCCGCTGCAACCACAGGGAGCGTTGTGTCCCGTCGCCTGTTCACCTCGGAGTCCGTCACCGAGGGTCACCCCGACAAGATCGCTGACCAGATCAGCGACACCATTCTCGACGCGCTGCTCCGCGAGGACCCCTCGTCCCGCGTCGCCGTCGAGACGCTGATCACCACCGGCCAGGTCCACGTGGCCGGCGAGGTGACCACGAAGGCGTACGCGCCGATCGCGCAGCTCGTGCGCGACAAGATCCTCGAGATCGGCTACGACTCGTCGAAGAAGGGCTTCGACGGCGCGTCCTGCGGCGTCTCGGTCTCCATCGGTTCGCAGTCGCCCGACATCGCGCAGGGCGTCGACACCGCGTACGAGAAGCGTGTCGAGGGCGATGAGGACGAGCTCGACAAGCAGGGCGCGGGCGACCAGGGCCTGATGTTCGGCTACGCGTGCGACGAGACGCCGGAGCTCATGCCGCTCCCGATCCACCTCGCGCACCGCCTCTCGCGGCGCCTCTCCGAGGTGCGCAAGAACGGGACGATCCCTTACCTGCGCCCCGACGGCAAGACCCAGGTCACCATCGAGTACGACGGCGACAAGGCGGTCCGTCTGGACACGGTCGTGGTCTCCTCGCAGCACGCGAGCGACATCGACCTGGACTCCCTCCTCGCCCCCGACATCCGCGAGTTCGTGGTGGAGCCGGAGCTGAAGGCGCTGCTCGACGACGGCATCAAGCTGGAGACCGAGAACTACCGCCTGCTGGTCAACCCGACCGGCCGCTTCGAGATCGGCGGCCCGATGGGCGACGCCGGTCTGACCGGCCGCAAGATCATCATCGACACGTACGGCGGTTACGCCCGCCACGGCGGCGGCGCCTTCTCCGGCAAGGACCCGTCCAAGGTCGACCGCTCGGCCGCGTACGCGATGCGCTGGGTCGCCAAGAACGTCGTAGCCTCGGGTCTCGCCGCGCGCTGCGAGGTCCAGGTCGCGTACGCGATCGGCAAGGCCGAGCCGGTCGGTCTCTTCGTGGAGACCTTCGGTACGGCGACGATCGACACGGACAAGATCGAGGCCGCGATCTCCGAGGTCTTCGACCTCCGCCCGGCCGCGATCATCCGCGACCTCGACCTGCTCCGCCCGATCTACTCCAAGACGGCCGCGTACGGCCACTTCGGGCGCGCGCTGCCCGAATTCACGTGGGAGAAGACGGACCGCGTGGACGCGCTGCGCAAGGCCGCGGGCCTGTAGGCCTTGAGTCATTGAACGGCCCGTGGGGCCCGGTTCTCCTTCGGGAGGGCCGGGCCCTTCGGCGTTCGCGGGCCGCTTCGGGACAGGCTGACTGTCAGTCCGCTCTGGTAGGAATGCACGTGTGAGCAGCGAGAACGACAGGGGCGACGAGGGCGGGGAGCCGGAGCAGCTTGCGTTGATCCGGGAGAGCGTGCGGGCCGCCAAAGCGCCGAAGGCGAAGCCGCGGACGTGGCGGGGGGCGCCGCTGGCCGAGGAGTCGCCGGTGGCGCGAGTGCTCGTGGACAAGGGGGTGCTGCATCTCGACCGGTACTTCGAGTACGCCGTGCCGAAGGAGCTGGACGCCGTCGCGCAGCCGGGCGTGCGGGTGCGGGTGCGGTTCGGGGCGGGGAACCGGAACGTGCGGGACGGGCGGCGTGAAGGGGGCGGGCTGATTGACGGGTTTCTCATCGAGCGGGTGGACGAGGCCGAGTATCAGGGCCCGCTGGCCGCGCTCGCGCAGGTCGTGTCGCCCGAACCCGTGCTCGATGCGGAGTTGCTCGGGCTGACCCGGGCCGTCGCCGATCGCTATGCGGGGAGCCTTGCCGATGTCCTGCAGCTGGCGATTCCGCCTCGGCATGCCAAGGCCGAGGCGCGGGAGTTCGCCGCTCCGCCCGCGCCGCCGGGGGCTCCGGAGGCGGGGTCCTGGGCGCGGTACGAGCGGGGGGCCGACTTCCTGACGTCGCTGGCCGCGGGCGGTGCGCCGCGAGCCGTGTGGACCGCGCTGCCCGGGCCCGAGTGGGCCGGCGAGATCGCTCGGGCCGTGCGGGCGACGCTCGCGTCGGGGCGGGGGGCCCTGGTCGTCGTGCCGACGGTGCGGCTCGCGGCGCGTGTCGACGCCGCGCTGCGGGAGGAGTTGGGGGAGGGGCAGCATGCGCTGTTGACGGCCGACGCCGGGCAGCAGCGCCGGTACTCCGAGTGGCTTGCTGTGCGGCGGGGGGCGGTGCGGGCTGTCGTGGGGACGCGGGCCGCCATGTTCGCTCCCGTACGGGACGTGGGCCTGGTCGTGCTCTGGGAGGACGGGGACCAGCACCACAGCGATGATCACGCGCCTTTCCCGCACGTGCGGGAGGTCCTGGAGCTGCGGGCCACGCGCGACAAGTGCGCCTTCCTGCTGGGGAGTTGGAGCTGCACGGTCGAGGCGGCCCAGCTGGTGCGCAGTGGGTGGGCCGCCGCCCTGAGCGCGCCGCGGGACGTCGTACGGCGGGTCGCTCCGCTCGTACGCACCGTGGGGGACCGGGACGTGGCGCGGGACGAGGCCGCGCGGGCCGCTCGGTTGCCGAGTCTCGCGTGGGAGGTGGCGCGTACCGCGTTGCGCGAGGGGCCTGTGCTGGTGCAGGTGCCGAGGCGGGGGTACGTTCCGCGGCTCGCCTGTCAGCGGTGTCGTGAGCCCGCCCGGTGCCGGCAGTGCGCGGGGCCGTTGGAGGCGCGGGAGGCGACCGGCGTGCTCGCGTGCGGGTGGTGCGGGCGCGAGGAAGGGCGCTGGCAGTGTGCCGAGTGCGGGGGTACCCGGTTGCGGGCGCAGGTCGTCGGGGCGCGGCGCACCGCCGAGGAGTTGGGCCGGGCGTTCTCCGCTGTGCCGGTGCGGACGTCGGGGCGGGAGCAGGTGCTCGACACGGTTCCGGGGACGCCCGCGCTCGTCGTGAGTACGCCCGGGGCCGAGCCGGTCGCCGAGGGCGGATACGCGGCGGCGCTGCTGCTCGACGGGTGGGCGATGTTGGGCCGGGCCGATCTGCGGGCGGGCGAGGAGGCGCTGCGGCGGTGGATCGCGGCGTCCGCGCTGGTGCGGCCCCAGGAGGTGGGCGGCGCGGTGGTCGTGGTCGCCGAGCCCACGTTGCGGCCCGTGCAGGCGCTGGTGCGGTGGGATCCCGTGGGGCATGCGGTGCGGGAGCTGGATGAGCGGGCCGAGCTCGGGTTTCCGCCGGTGTCGCGGATGGCGGCGGTCTCGGGGACGGCGGAGGCGGTCGCCGGGTTCATGGGGGCGGTGGAACTTCCGGGGGACGCGGAGGTGTTGGGGCCCGTGCCGGTGCCTTCGGCGATACCGGGTGGGGGGCGGAGGGGCGGGGGGCCGCCGGTCGGGGAGGAGTGGGAGCGGGTGCTTGTGCGGGTTCCGCCGGGGAGTGGGGCGGTGCTCGCGCGAGCCTTGAAGCAGGCGCAGGCGGCGCGGATGGCCCGGGGGGCGGGCGAGCCGGTACGGGTGCGGGTGGATCCGCTCGACATCGGGTGAGCGGTGGGCCGTCGGCGGCGGGCTGCGGGGGCGGGGCTGGGCGGGGCCGGGTCGGGCGGCACCGTGGTTGAGGCCACCCGCAGGGGGCGCCGCACCGGGGTGCCGCCTTGCCCACCCTGCCGCCCAAGGCGGCAGATTGCCCAAGGCGGCAGGGTGGCCCGAGGCTGCAGGGTGCGCAAGGCGGCAGGGTGCCCGAGGCTGCAGGGTGCCCAAAGCGGCAGGGTGCTCAAAGCGGCAGGGTGCCCAAGGTGGGGCGGCGCGGGGGTCAGCCGTGTCGGGGGCCCGGGAAGGCGTTGGGGCGTGGGTCGTCGCGCAGGCCCGTGGTGCCCACGGTCGGCTGGGTGGGCAGGGCGCGGGCGGCGGGGACCGATGACAGCGGGCCCGCTCCCATGGGCACGGGAGGTCGCACGGACTGCGCCGGGGACGGCACGGCGGACGTCGGCGACACCGGCACCTCCGCCCCGCGCTCGGCCTCGGCCGCCGCCTGGGTGACCGCCCTGCGCGCCCCGTACCTGCGGTGCACCGCCTGCTTCGTGACGCCGAGCGCGGAGCCCACCGCGTCCCACGAGAACCCCAGCGAACGGTCGAAGTCCACGGCTGCGGTGACCAACGTCTCGACGCTGTCGCGCAGTTCCTGGGCGAGACGGACGGTGGGGGCGGGCGCCCTCCCGTATACGACGAACCCCGCGGAGGGGCCTGAGCGGCGCGGGCGGTAGACGTTGCCCAGCTGTGCGGTGAGGGTGCGCAGCGCATCCACCTGACGGCGGACCCGCTCGATGTCCCGCACAAGAAGATGCAGGCTGGCCCGTGCCTGGGCGTCGTGGGTTGCGTGGTCGGCCATGAACAAGCCTCTCGAACCGGCGATGAAAAAGGATCGGGCCACGCTCACGTCAAGCGACACCGACGAAGGCGGGTGAACGATGACGGATGACTGATTGCGGCCCATGACTGGTCAACTCTTTCTTGACCAACGCGCCATCCGGTGAGGGGTCACGCTGTTCGGGCGCATCCGCATATGCGAGGGGCGCACGTCACGGCGTGCGCCCCGTACGCGCCCACCGCACGGCGCCCATAGACTGGTGCGCTGCCCGTGACCCTGCCGCGAGAGGCTGCTGGGGCCCTTCTGACGGACCTTGCTAGAGTCGCGGGCTCTGGCATGCACTCCCCCAAGCTCTTAAGGAGCAGGGGGACCCCCTCGGCGTTGTCGTCGGTTGCCAACGCTCCGCGTTGTCGCCCTCCTCCGCCTTGCAGCTGCACGCACCAGAGCCCGCTCGCCAGCACCGGTTGTTGCGGTCGTCCGCATCCAGCCCGATCCGTCAGAAGGGCCCCAGCCACCGATGAAGCTCGTCTTCGCAGGCACCCCCGAGGTCGCCGTTCCCGCCCTGGACGCCCTGATCGCCTCCGACCGGCACGAGGTCGCCGCGGTCGTCACCCGGCCCGACGCACCGGCGGGGCGCGGCCGTCGCCTGGTCGCGAGCCCGGTCGCCCAGCGGGCCGAGGAGGCCGGCATCGAGGTGCTCAAGCCGGCCAAGCCGCGCGACGAGGAGTTCCTGGCGAGGCTGCGGGAGATCGCCCCCGACTGCTGCCCGGTCGTCGCGTACGGGGCGCTGCTCCCCAAGGTCGCGCTCGATGTGCCCTCCCACGGCTGGGTCAATCTGCACTTCTCGCTGCTGCCCGCGTGGCGCGGCGCCGCGCCCGTGCAGCACGCGGTGATGGCGGGTGACGAGATCACCGGCGTGTCCACGTTCCTCATCGAGGAGGGGCTCGACTCCGGACCCGTCTACGGGACGGTGACCGAGGCGGTCCGTGCCACCGACACCAGCGGCGACCTGCTGACCCGGCTCGCGTTCGCGGGCTCCGGGCTGCTCGCCGCGACGATGGACGGGATCGAGGACGGCACGATCGAGGCCGTGCCGCAGCCCGCCGACGGCATCACTCTCGCGCCGAAGATCACCGTGGACGACGCCCGTATCGACTGGCGCGCGCCGGCCCTGCGGGTCGACCGGGTCGTCCGTGGCTGCACGCCCGCGCCGGGTGCCTGGACCGAGTTCCGCGGCGAGCGGCTCAAGGTGCGCACGGCCGTCCTCGCGCCCGACCGGACCGACCTCGCGCCGGGTGAGATCTCCGCAGGCAAGAAGAACCTCTACGTGGGCACCGGTTCGGGCGCCGTCGAGCTGCTCTGGGTGCAGGCGCAGGGCAAGAAGCCGATGGCCGCGGCGGACTGGGCGCGGGGCACCCGGATCGCCGAGGGGGAGACCCTGGGCTGACGGGCCTGCCGGCACCGGTTCGCGTCGCCGGGGGTGATTGGCCCGCGAGGGCCGTTGTCGGGGCCGGGACGTACCCTGGGAGGGTTCATCCCGGCGTACTGCCTGTGCGTGGCGCCGATTCCGGCGTACGCCCCGTGCGGAGCGCCCGTACGATCCCAGCAGCGGAGCACCTTTGAGCGACCAGCCCGGCCGGCCCCCTCGTAAGCCCGGCAAGCCCCACCGTCGTCCCAAGAAGGACCCCGTGCGCATCCTCGCCTTCGAGGCGTTGCGCGCGGTGGACGAGCGGGACGCGTACGCGAACCTCGTGCTGCCGCCGCTGCTGCGCAAGGCCCGCGAGAAGGGCGACTTCGACGGGCGGGACGCCGCGCTCGCGACCGAGCTCGTGTACGGGACGCTGCGCAGGCAGGGGACGTACGACGCGATCGTGGCGGCGTGCATCGACCGGCCGCTGCGGGAGGTCGATCCGCCGGTTCTCGACGTGCTCAACCTCGGCGTGCATCAGCTGCTCGGTACGCGGATCCCGACGCACGCCGCCGTGTCCGCGTCGGTCGAGCTGGCGCGCGTCGTGCTCGGTGACGGGCGGGCCAAGTTCGTCAACGCCGTGCTGCGGAAGGTCTCGCAGCACGAGCTCGACGCGTGGGTGGAGAAGGTCGCGCCGCCGTACGACGAGGATCCCGAGGACCACCTGTCCGTGGTGCATTCGCATCCGCGATGGGTCGTGTCCGCCCTGTGGGACTCGCTGGGCGGCGGGCGTGCCGGGATCGAGGATCTGCTGGAGGCCGACAACGAGCGGCCCGAGGTGACGCTCGTGGCGCGGCCCGGGCGGACCACGGCCGAGGCCGTACTCGCCGAGGTGGGCGAGGAGTCGGGGCTGCCGGGGCGCTGGTCGCCGTACGCCGTGCGGCTCGCCGAGGGAGGTGAGCCGGGGTCCTTCGACGTCGTCCGGTCGGGGCGGGCCGGTGTGCAGGACGAGGGAAGCCAGCTGGTTGCCATCGCGCTCGCGAACGCTCCGGTCGAGGGACGCGACGAGAAGTGGCTCGACGGGTGCGCGGGCCCCGGCGGCAAGGCGGCCATGCTCGCCGGGCTCGCCGCCGAGCGCGGGGCGACGCTGCTCGCGTCGGAGAAGCAGCCGCACCGGGCCGGGCTCGTCGCGAAGGCGCTCGCGGGGAACCCGGGGCCCTATCAGGTGATCGCCGCGGACGGGACGCGCCCGCCGTGGGGTCCCGGGACGTTCGACCGGATCCTGATGGACGTGCCCTGCACGGGACTTGGCGCGCTGCGGCGGCGTCCGGAGGCGCGGTGGCGGCGGCGCCCCGAGGACCTCCAGGGCTTCGGCCCGCTGCAACGGGACCTGCTGCGCAAGGCGCTCGACTCCGTGCGGGTGGGGGGCGTCGTGGGGTACGCGACGTGCTCGCCGCATCTCGCGGAGACGCGGGCGGTCGTGGATGACGTGCTGAAGCAGGTCGGCGGGGCGGAACTCGTCGATGCGCGGCCGTTGTTCGAGGGGGTGCCGGCGTTGGGGGAGGGGCCGGATGTGCAGTTGTGGCCGCATCTGCATGGGACCGATGCGATGTATTTGGCGTTGATTAGGCGTACGGCGTAGGTGATGTTGCGGTGGGGCGGGGTGAAAGATCGGGGCTCTGCCCCGGACCCCGCGCCTCAATCGCCGGCGGGGCTTGATTCGTGCCCGGCCGGGCGTGATTTGCCGGCGAGGCTTGATGGGGGATCAACCGTGTTCGGCCACCAGACCCGGGAGCCTGCGTCCAGGAACAAGGATGTCACCAGGACCGAACGCACCACGAACGTGTCCAGGAGGATGCCCACCGCCACCGCGAAGCCGATTTCGGCGAAGGCGACCATGGGGAGGGTGCCGAGGGCCGCGAAGGTGCCCGCGAGGACCAGGCCCGCCGACGTGATCACCGCGCCGGTCGCGGCCAGGCCCGTGACGACGCCCTGGCGTGTGCCCTGGCGCGCGGCCTCCTCACGGATGCGGGTCGTGAGGAAGATGTTGTAGTCGATGCCGAGTGCCACCAGGAACACGAAGACGAACAGCGGGAAGTCCGTCGACTCGCCCGCGTAGTCGAAGAGGTGGCGGAAGGCCAGCGCGCTGATGCCGAGCGCCGCCGCGAAGGACAGCACGACCGTCCCGATCAGCAACAGCGGTGCCACCAGGGCCCGTAGGAGCAGGCCGAGGATCAGCAGGACGACCACCAGGACCAGCGGGATCACCAGCTTGTTGTCGTGCGTGGTGGCCCGGTCCATGTCGAGCAGCGCCGCCGCGCCGCCGCCCACCTTCGCCTCCGCGCCGGGCACGTCGTGCACCGCGGCCCGCATCCGGTCCACCGTGTCCTTGGCGGCTTGACTGTCGGAGGGTGCGGTCGTCGTCGCCTCGAAGAGGATCCGGCCGGCCGCCGCGGGTTTTGTGTTCGGGGGCACGCCGATGCTGCCGCGTACGACGCCCTTCGTCGTGGCGACCGCACGCCGCACCTGCTCGCCCTGCGCCTGGTTCGCGACGATGACCAGCGGGTCGCCGGTGCCCGCCGGGAAGTACTCCGCCGAGATCTCCTGACCCACGATCGAGTCGGGTTTGTCGGTGAACGAGTCGGCGTTGCTGATGCCCGCCGCCTTCAGCTGGATGAGGCCGAGGGAGAGCAGCGCGAGCGCCGCCGCCGTCGCGATCCAGACCAGGCGCGGACGGCGCGCGATCCGTCGCCCGGTGCGCGCCCACACGCCCCGCTCGGTGGGTTCCGGAGAGCCCACGTGCGGGATCACCGGCCAGAACAGCCAGCGGCCGAAGATCACCAGGAGGGCGGGGAACAGCGTCAGCATCGCGAGCAGGGCGACGGCGACGCCGATCGCCGCGACGGGGCCGAGGCCCCGCGTCGAGTTCATGTCGGCCGTCAGCAGGACCAGCATGCTCAGGACGACCGTCGCGCCCGACGCGAGCACCGCGGGGCCCGCCCTGTGCAGGGCGAGGGCCATCGACTCGTGCCGGTCCTCGTGTCGACGCAGCTCCTCGCGGTAGCGGGCGACCAGGAGCAGGGCGTAGTCCGTCCCGGCGCCGAACACGAGCACCGTGAGGATGCCCGCGCTCTGCCCGTTCACGGTCAGGCCCGCGTGCTGGGCGAGGAGATAGATCAGCGCCTGCGCCGTGAACAGGGCTGCCACCACGCTCAATACCGGTACGAGCAGCAGGGACGGGCTGCGATACGTGAACAGCAGGATCACGATCACGATGCCGAGCGCGGAGAAGAGGAGGGTCGAGTCGATGCCTTCGAAGGCCTTGGAGAAGTCCGCGGAGGTGCCGCCGGGGCCGGTGATGTGGATCTGCAGGCCGTCCGCGGACGTGCCGCTCCGGTCGCGGATGGAGTCCACTGCGGGTGCGATCCGCTCCCAGCCCTTCGCGTCCATCGTGATCGGTACGTAGATCTGGGCCGCCGAGGGGCCCGGCCGCTTGTCGAGGACCGGGCCGCGGGTCTCCGTGCCGCGCACCCCGTGGGCGCTCAGCTGCTTGATCTGGGCGACGTCCCTGGCGATCCGGGCCCGGTCCGCGACGGTGAGCCCGCCCTCGCGCGCGTAGACGACCACGGCGGGGATGGTCTCCGGCCTGAAGTCCTTGGACAGGTCGAGGACTTGGGTGGACTCCGCGGAGCCGGGCAGCCAGGACTGCGCGTCGTTGTCCTGGGCGTCGGCGAGTTTCTGGGCGAGCGGCGCCGTCCCGATGATGACCACCAACCACAGCAGCAGCACCAGCCACTTGCTGCGCCGCCCGCACACCAGCCACGCGACGCCCCGGCGCTCGGGCGCCTTGCTCACCGTGCCCTCGGCACTCACTGTGCCCTGCTCGTCCGCCATGGCGTCCCCCGCTGCGTCGTGCGCGGTGCTCCCCAGGGACCTTCAGGCCGGCCCCTCCTGCGAGCCGCCAAGAATGGCACGGGCGGGCACGGCTCGGTATCGGTCTCGGGTACGGGGCAGTACCGAGGCGGAGCGGCACCTCCGGGCATGGCACGCTTGGGGCATGGCCGTGCAGATCAACCCCAGCATCCTTTCCGCGGACTTCGCCCGCCTTGCCGACGAGGCAAAGGCCGCCGAAGGCGCCGATTGGCTCCATGTCGACGTCATGGACAACCACTTCGTCCCGAACCTGACCCTCGGGGTTCCGGTCGTAGAGTCGCTGGCGCGTGCGACGGACACGCCGTTGGACTGCCATCTGATGATCGAGGACCCCGATCGCTGGGCCCCTGAGTACGTCGAAGCGGGTGCCGGTTCCGTCACCTTTCACGCGGAGGCCGCCGCCGCCCCCGTCCGCCTCGCGCGCGAGATCCGCGCCAAGGGCGCCCGCGCGTCGATGGCCCTGAAGCCGGCGACGCCGATCGAGCCGTACGAGGACCTGCTCCCCGAGCTCGACATGCTGCTGATCATGACGGTTGAGCCGGGATTCGGCGGGCAGGCGTTCCTGGACATCATGCTGCCCAAGATCCGCCGCACCCGTGAGCTGATCGGAAAGCACGGTCTGGAGCTCTGGCTGCAGGTCGACGGCGGAGTGTCCGCCGCGACGATCGAGCGGTGCGCCGAGGCGGGCGCCGACGTCTTCGTAGCCGGTTCCGCCGTCTACGGGGCGAAGGACCCGGCGGAGGCGGTACGTGCACTGCGCACCCAGGCGGAGGGCGCTACGGCGTCCGCGGCCTGGGCGTGCGACCACTGAGCCGCGGGCACGTGAACGGCGTCCATCGGGGCTGATCAACCGCGTCGGATCTGCAAGGATGAACGGCGTACCGGGATTGTGGACAGCGGTCGATTCGTGAGCAGCAGTCGATTTCGTGGCGTAAGAGAAGTTTCGTGACGTAAGAGAAGTGAGGAGAACGCCGTGTCCGCATCATCGGCGGGACGGGCGGCCCTGCGGATGGGACCCGCGGAGCTGGTGCAGGCGGCGGCCATGGCCCGTCGCTTCTATCTCGAGAACAAGTCCAAGATCCAGATCGCCGAGGAGTTCGGCGTGAGCCGCTTCAAGGTGGCGCGGGTCCTCGAGACCGCCCTCGAGCGGGATCTCGTACGTATCGAGATCCGAGTCCCTGCCGAGTTGGACGCCGAGCGTTCCGACGCGCTGCGGGCCCGCTACGGGCTGCGCCATGCGGTCGTCGTCGAGTCGCCCCCGGAGATCGACGAGTCGCCCGACCCGGAGAACCTCGGGGAGGTCGCCGCCGAGCTGCTCGGCGAGCTGGTCACCGAGGGCGATGTGCTCGGCCTCGCGTGGGGCCGTTCCACCATCCACATGGCGGCCGCCCTCGACAAGCTGCCGCCGTGCACGGTCGTGCAGTTGACGGGCGTGTACGACGCGGGGACCGCGGAGCGCGGCTCCGTGGAGGCCGTGCGGCGTGCCGCGCAGGTGTCGGGCGGCGACGCGCACCCCATCTACGCGCCGATGCTGCTGCCGGACGCCGCGACGGCGGCGGCGCTGCGCAACCAGACGGGGATCGCCCGCGCCTTCGAGTACTTCGACAAGGTCACGGTCGCGTGCGTGTCCATCGGCTCCTGGGAGCCGGGGATCTCCACCGTGCACGACATGCTGAGCGACGAGGAGCGTGCGCACTACGCGTCGCTCGGTGTCGCCGCGGAGATGTCTGCGCACCTGTTCGACGCGCAGGGGCGGCGGGTCGGGCGGGACCTGGGGGAGCGGTGCATCACCGTCGAGGCGGATCGCCTCCGGCGGATACCGGAGGTCGTGGCGATCGCGGGTGGGCAGCGGAAGGCTGCCGCCATTGACGCGGTGTTGCGGTCGGGGCTGGTCACCTCCTTGGTCACCGATACCGCTGCGGCGGACTTCTTGCTGGCGGCCGGGTCGGCGCCGAAGCCGGCGTTGCAGCGGGCGGATCCCGACGGGGTGTGAGGTCGGAGGCGGGGTTGCGGTCACGGGGCTCTGCCCCGGACCCCGCTGCTCAATCGCCGCAGGGGCTTAAAGGATGCGCCTCAATCGCCGGCGGGGCTTGAAGTGGCTCAAATCGGCGGCCGGGCTTGAAACGGAGGAACCCGTGGGTGTGCGGCGGCTGGATCTTCAGGGCGTGGTCGACAAGGACGGGTTCATGGAGCGGTGTGCCGTCGCGCTCGGGCTGCCGTCGTGGTTCGGGCGGAACTGGGACGCCCTGGCCGACGCCCTCGGCGATCCGGGGCAGCTGCCCGAGGTTCCCGAGGGCGAGGCGCTCGCGGTGGTCGTGACCGGGTGGGCCGAGTTCGAGGCGCGGCACCCGGAGCAGTGGGAGATCGCCCGTGAGGTGTTCGCACAGGCGTCGGCCGCGCGGATCCGCTTCGAACTGGGATGATCATCCAAGCCTGACCCCTGACCTTGGGACGTTCGGCCCGAAGACGCACCTCCGGCCGGCATGGGAAAATGAAGTACGTGCTTTGTGCTCCGGGAGCAGACTTCTGGGGCCCCCTTCTACCGACTGGGATGTCCGCACGTGCGTTTCCTCAATGACATCAAGCCCGCGTACGACCTGACGTACGACGACGTCTTCATGGTGCCGAGCCGGAGCGCAGTCGGCTCCCGGCAGGCCGTGGATCTTTCGTCGCCGGACGGTACGGGGACCACGATCCCGCTGGTCGTCGCCAACATGACCGCGATCGCCGGGCGGCGGATGGCGGAGACGGTCGCCCGGCGCGGCGGACTCGTCGTCATTCCGCAGGACATCCCGATCGAGGTCGTCACCGAGGTCATCTCCTGGGTCAAGACGCGCCACCTGGTGCTCGACACCCCGATCGTCCTCGCGCCGACGCAGACCGTCGCGGACGCCCTGGCGCTGCTCAACAAGCGCGCGCACAACGCCGGTGTTGTCGTCGACGGCGAGCGGCGCCCCGTCGGTGTCGTCACCGACCAGGACCTGACCGGCGTCGACCGCTTCACGCAGCTGTCCGAGGTCATGGCGAAGGACCTGCTGCTGCTCGACGCGGACATCGACCCGCGCGACGCCTTCAACAAGCTGGACGGCGCCAACCGCCGCTACGCCCCGGCCGTGGACAGGGAAGGCCGGCTCGCCGGCATCCTGACGCGTACCGGCGCCCTGCGCGCGACCCTCTACACCCCGGCCACCGACGCCAACGGCAAGCTGCGCATCGCCGCCGCCGTCGGCATCAACGGCGACGTGGCGGGCAAGGCGCAGCAGCTGCTCGACGCCGGTGCGGACACGCTCGTCATCGACACGGCCCACGGGCACCAGGAGTCGATGATCGAGGCCATCAGGAAGGTCCGCGCGCTCGACCCGCAGGTGCCGATCGTGGCCGGCAACATCGTGGCCGCGGAGGGCGTCAAGGATCTGATCGAGGCAGGCGCCGACATCATCAAGGTCGGTGTCGGGCCCGGTGCCATGTGCACGACCCGCATGATGACCGGCGTCGGCCGGCCGCAGTTCTCCGCCGTCCTGGAGTGCGCCGCCGAGGCCAAGAAGTACGGCAAGAACGTGTGGGCCGACGGCGGCGTGCGGCACCCGCGCGACGTCGCCATGGCGCTCGCGGCCGGTGCGTCGAACGTGATGATCGGTTCCTGGTTCGCGGGGACGTACGAGTCCCCGGGCGACCTGCAGCACGACGCCAAGGGCCGTGCCTACAAGGAGTCCTTCGGCATGGCCTCCGCGCGCGCCGTGAAGAACCGGACGAGCGACGAGTCCGCCTACGACCGCGCTCGCAAGGCGCTCTTCGAGGAGGGCATCTCCACCTCGCGGATGTTCCTCGACCCGGAGCGTCCGGGCGTCGAGGACCTGATCGACTCGGTCATCGCGGGCGTCCGCTCCTCCTGCACGTACGCCGGTGCCAACTCGCTCGCGGAGTTCGAGCAGCGCGCCACCATCGGCATCCAGTCCGCCGCCGGCTACGCCGAGGGCAAGCCGCTGCACGCCAGCTGGAGCTGACACCTCCCGCACCCCGCCGCGAACCCCGCGTCCCCTCTCCCGAGGGGCGCGGGGTTCCGTCGTTTCCGCTCAATCCGTACGCAACGGACCAAAGCTCGCGCGCAACAATCCTTCGGCTCCGTGGACGTAGCGCAACGATCATGCGCGACTGCGCAAGGTTGCTGCATTACACCTGAGAAGAGAACTCCTCTAGAGTCATCCGCTGTACGTTGCGTGGCGGGGGTTCGGCCTGCTCGGCGGGGCCCGTATGACGGGTGTGCTCCGCCGCGTCCCCCTCGCTGCGGTCAACCCTCCCGGCAGCGATCAAGGAGCCAGTCCGTGCTCGATCACGGCGCACCCCCGCGCACCCCGCAAGCCGCCCCGGCGTCAGCGGGATTCGGCGCCCGCCTCATGCGGCGCAAACCGGTGGATCTGCTGGTCGCGGAGGGCGGCCAGGGCGAGGGCGGATCGCTGCGGCGCTCCCTCGGGCTCTGGCAGCTGACCATGATCAGCATCGGTGCCACGCTCGGCACCGGCATCTTCGTGGTGCTCGGGGAGGCCGTACCGAAGGCCGGTCCCGCCGTCACGCTGTCCTTCGTGATCGCCGGTCTCACCGCGCTGTTCTCGGCGCTCTCGTACGCCGAACTGGCCGGCACCATCCCGGTCGCCGGCTCCTCCTACTCGTATGCGTACGCAACGATGGGCGAACTTCTGGCCTGGGTGTGCGGCTGGTGTCTGGTCCTGGAGTACGGGGTCTCGGTCGCCGCGGTCGCCGTCGGCTGGGGCGAGTACCTCAACGAGCTGCTCGACGGGACGATCGGCGTCACCATCCCGGATGCGCTGTCCGCGCCGCCCGGTGACGGCGGGATCTTCAACCTGCCCGCGCTCATCGTGGTGCTGCTCGCCATGGTGTTCCTGCTGGGCGGCGCCAAGGAGTCCGCGCGGGCCAACAGCATCATGGTCGCCGTGAAGATCGCGGCCCTGATCCTCTTCTGCGTCATCGGCTTCATGGGTTTCAAGTCCGGCAACTACGCGGACTTCATGCCGCTCGGCATGGCGGGCGTGAGCGCCGCGGGCGCCACGCTCTTCTTCTCGTACATCGGCTTCGACGCCGCCTCCACCGCCGGTGAGGAGGCGAAGAACCCGCAGCGCGACCTGCCGCGCGCCATCATGCTGTCGCTGATCATCGTCACCGCGCTGTACGTCCTCGTGGCCGCCGTCGCCGTGGGCGCCCGCAAGTGGACGCGCTTCACCGACTCCGAGGCGACGCTCGCCGCGATCATGAAGGACGTCACGGGACAGCCCTTCTGGGGCACGGTGCTCGCCGCCGGTGCCGTCATCGCCATCGCGTCCGTCGTGCTCACCGTGCTCTACGGGCAGACCCGCGTGCTGTTCGCGATGTCCCGCGACGGCCTCGTGCCCAAGGTGTTCTCGAAGGTGCACCCGAAGACCGGGGCGCCGCGCGCCAACACGGTCATCGTGTCCCTGTTCTGCGGTGTCCTCGCGGCCGCCGTTCCGCTCGGCCAGCTCGCCGACGCCACCAGCATCGGCACGCTCTTCGCGTTCGCCCTGGTCAACATCGCCGTGATCATGCTGCGCCGGACCCGCCCCGACATGAAGCGCACCTTCCGCGTGCCGCTTTCGCCGGTCCTGCCGATCATCGGCTTCGCGCTCTGTGTGTGGATGATGGGCAGCCTGTCCGCTATCACCTGGATCGTCTTCGGTGTCTGGATGGTCGTCGGCCTCGTGTTCTACTTCAGTTACGGGATGCGCCGCTCTCGCCTGGCTCGCCCGGACACCGCTCCCGTGGACGCAGAAAAGTGAACCTCCTGCCGTGCTGAACGATCTCGACGAACGCATCGTGCACGCCCTCGCCGAGGACGCCCGCCGCTCCTACGCGGACATCGGCCAGCTCGTCGGCCTGTCCGCGCCCGCCGTGAAGCGCCGCGTGGACCGGCTGCGGGCCACCGGCGCGATCACCGGGTTCACGGTGCGCGTCGACCCGGCCGCGCTCGGCTGGGAGACCGAGGGGTTCATCGAGATCTACTGCCGCTCCAACACCTCGCCGGAGTCGATCCGGCGGGGCCTGGAGCGGTACCCCGAGGTCGTGTCCGCCTCCACCGTCACCGGTGAGGCGGACGCGATCGTCCAGATCTTCGCCTCCGACATGCGGCACTTCGAGCGGGTCCTGGAACGGATCGCGGGGGAGCCGTTCGTCGAGCGGACGAAGTCGGTGCTGGTGCTGTCGCCGCTGATGAGGCGGTTCACCTCGGGTTCGCCCGCGTAGCCACTCCGTGAGGCCCCGGGCCCCGCGCAACGAATCGCCGTTCGGCGGGAAAATCGCGCAACGAACAGCTCGGCAGCGTGCAACAGGTGCTTCTTGTCCGCGGTGGCGGGCCCCCGTAGCTTTTTGGTGACCCCGAACCCCGCCCCGTACCGGTTGAGGACACCCATGCGCACCGCCCTGCTCCAGAGCTCAGGACACCCCGGCTCCACCGCCGCGAACCTCAAGGTTCTCGACGCCGCCGCGGGCCGGGCCGCCGCCGCGGGCGCCGGGGCCCTCGTGACCTCGGAGATGTTCCTGACCGGGTACGCGATCGGTGACGACGTGGACCGGCTCGCCGAGCCCGCCGACGGGTACGCGGCCGACGCGGTCGCCGAGCTGGCCCACCGGCACGGGATCGCCGTCGCGTACGGCTACCCGGAGCGCGCGGGGGACATCGGCGACGCGGTCTTCAACTCCGTACAGCTGATTTCCGCCGACGGCGCCCGCCTCGCCAACTACCGCAAGACGCACCTCTTCGGCTGCTTCGAGCGCGAGCAGTTCACGCCCGGTGAACAGCCGGTCGTGCAGGCCGAGTTGAACGGTCTGCGGGTCGGCCTGATGATCTGCTACGACGTCGAGTTCCCGGAGAACGTCCGGGCGCACGCCCTCGCGGGCACCGACCTGCTGCTCGTGCCGACGGCGCAGATGCACCCCTTCCAGTTCGTCGCCGAATCGGTCGTGCCGGTGCGCGCCTTCGAGAACCAGATGTACGTCGCGTACGTCAACAGGGTCGGTGCGGAAGGGGAGTTCGAGTTCGTCGGGCTCTCCACGCTCGCCGGGCCCGACGGTGTGGCGCGCGCCCGCGCGGGCCGGGGCGAGGAGCTCGTGATCGCCGACGTCGACTCCGACCTTCTCGCCGCCTCCCGCGCGGCCAACCCGTACCTGAGCGACCGCCGCCCGGAGCTGTACGGCCCGCTCACCTCCTGAGGCCCGACGACCCCGACACCGCCTCAACTCCCGCTACCTGCCCCGCACTTCAGTACCCGCAAGGAGCCCGTACCCCATGACGTCCACGGTGCCCACCGCCGCCCAGCACACCGAGGGCCAGCCGCCCATCACGATGTTCGGGCCGGACTTCCCGTACGCGTACGACGACTTCCTCGCCCACCCGGCCGGCCTCGGCCAGATACCCGCGACCGAGCACGGCACCGAGGTCGCGGTCATCGGCGGTGGCCTGTCCGGCATCGTCGCCGCGTACGAGCTGATGAAGATGGGCCTCAAGCCCGTCGTGTACGAGGCGGACGAGATCGGCGGCCGGCTGCGTACGGTCGGCTTCGAGGGCACCCCTGCCGCGGCCTCCGGCCTGACCGCCGAGATGGGCGCGATGCGCTTCCCGCCGTCGTCGACGGCGTTGCAGCACTACATCGACATGGTGGATCTGAAGACGCGGGCGTTCCCCAACCCCCTCTCGGAGGCCACGCCTTCGACCGTCGTCGACCTCAAGGGCGAGTCCCACTACGCCGAGACGATCGCCGATCTGCCGCAGGTGTACCGGGACGTCGCCGAGGCGTGGAACAAGTGCCTCGACGAGGGCGCCGACTTCTCCGACATGAACCAGGCGATGCGCGAGCGCGACGTGCCGCGCATCCGCGAGATCTGGGGCCGGCTCGTCGAGAAGCTCGACAACCAGACGTTCTACGGGTTCCTCTGCGAGTCGGACGCGTTCAAGTCCTTCCGGCACCGGGAGATCTTCGGCCAGGTCGGCTTCGGCACGGGTGGCTGGGACACCGACTTCCCGAACTCCATCCTGGAGATCCTGCGCGTCGTCTACACCGAGGCCGACGACCACCACCGCGGCATCGAGGGCGGCTCGCAGCAGCTGCCGCTGCGGCTGTGGGAGCGTGCGCCGGAGAAGATCGTGCACTGGGCGCAGGGAACCTCGCTGTCCACCCTGCACGTGGACGGCACGCCGCGCCCGGCCGTGACCCGGCTGTCCCGCACCGCCGGCAACCACATCACCGTCACGGACGCCGACGGCGACATCCGTACGTACAAGGCGGCGATCTTCACCGCACAGTCGTGGATGCTGCTGTCCAAGGTGGACTGCGACGACTCGCTGTTCCCGATCGACCACTGGACGGCGATCGAGCGCACGCACTACATGGAGTCGAGCAAGCTGTTCGTGCCGGTCGACCGGCCGTTCTGGCTGGACAAGGACGAGGACACCGGCCGTGACGTCATGTCGATGACGCTGACGGACCGGATGACGCGCGGCACCTACCTCCTCGACGACGGGCCGGACAAGCCCGCCACGATCTGCCTCTCCTACACGTGGTGCGACGACAGCCTCAAGTGGCTGCCGCTGTCCGCGAACGAGCGGCTCGAAGTGATGCTGAAGTCGCTCGGCGAGATCTATCCGAAGGTCGACATCCGCAAGCACATCATCGGCAACCCGGTGACCGTGTCCTGGGAGAACGAGCCGTACTTCATGGGCGCGTTCAAGGCGAACCTGCCCGGCCACTACCGCTACCAGCGCCGCCTGTTCACGCACTTCGTGCAGGAGACCCTGCCCGAGGACCGGCGGGGCATCTTCCTCGCCGGTGACGACATCTCGTGGACGGCCGGCTGGGCCGAGGGCGCCGTGCAGACCGCGCTGAACGCGGTGTGGGGCGTCATGCACCACCTCGGGGGCAGCACGGACGCGTCCAACCCCGGCCCGGGCGACGTGTTCGAGGAGATCGCGCCGGTGGAGCTTCCGGAGGACTAGATCCGGGGGCGCCGGGGGTCGGGGTCGGGAATCGAGTTCAGTCGGGCAGTGGGGTGAGCAGCATCCGCCCCACCAGCCCCACCGAGGCGTCGAGGCGGTGCGTGAACTCGGCCTCCACGGACGGCAGTTCGCGCAGCGCCCACAGCGCGCGGGCCGCCGCCCACGCGCCGTCGCGGGCGCGCTCCAGGCTCCACGCGCCGAGCAGATGGGTCAGCGGATCGGCGACCTGGAGCAGATCGGGGCCCGGCATCAGCTCTTCGCGGATGCGCTCCTCCAGCGAGACGAGGAGGTCGCCCACGCGCTCGAACTCATCCTCCAGGGCCTCCGGTTCGCAGCCCAGCGTGCGACACGCGTCCACGACGGCGAGCGCCAGATCGTGCCCGATGTGCGCATTGATGCCCGCGAGCGCGAACTGCAATGGGCGTACGCCGGGATGCCGGCGGGACTGGAACAGGGGCCGCCAGCAGGCGGGCGGGCGGGCGCCCTGGGCCGCCGCGTCGACCGCCACGAGATAGCGCTCGGCGAACCGGACGTCCAGCGTGACCGCCGCTCCCCGGTCCGGGAAGCCGCCCGCGAGCCCCCCGTCGATGGCCCGGTCCACCTCCTCCGTGACGGAGAGGTAGACCCGGTTGAAGACGGCCACGCCGTCGCGCGGTGGCAGCTCCGCCCCGAGCGCGCGCATCCGTGCGATCACGATGTCGACCCCAAGTGCCGGGATCCGGGCCTGTGCGAACCGCTCCAACTGCGCCATGAACGCAGCGTCCCAGTCGTAGCCTTACGCGGACGTCGGCTGGCCGGGGGCTTCCCCAGAACGAGGGAACGGCGGACCTGGAGGGGGAGGGTGCGGTGTCGGGCTCACGCGGACGTCGACTGGCCGAACGGCGGGCGCAGCGGCGCCGCAGAACCGTGCGCGGCGCGCTCGCCGCGGCGGCCTCGGCCGTCGTGGCCGTCGGCACCGTGGCGGGCCTCGTCTCCGCCCTGGACGGCGGCCGGGGTGAGGCGGACGAGGCGCGCCCCACCGTCAGCGAGACCCCCAGCCTGCGCCCGCTGCCCGCGGTGCCGTCCCCGTCGGCGACGAACAACTCGCCCTCCCCGTCGAAGAGTTCGAAGCCGAAGCCGAGGAAGACGGCCCCCGCCCGGCCGAAGCCGTCGAACACCGCGCCCGCCGCGAGCGGCCTCTACCGCTACGGCGACTCCCAGGTACTCGACTGGGTACGGGCCAACCGCTCCGACCCACGTCGCCCGCTCATCGAGTCCCGGATAGCGAACCGCCCGGCCGCCGTCTGGTTCGCCGACTACATGCCCGCCACGATCACCGCCCGGGTACGCGCGGTCACCTCGGCCGGGGCGCGCGCAGGACAGGTGCCGGTGCTCGTGCCCTACGCCGTCCCCGACCGTGACTGCGGCGGGCGCTCCGAGGGCGGGGCGCCCGACCTGGATGCGTACGGCGACTGGATCGAGGGGTTCGCGCGGGGGCTCGGCTCCCGCGAGGTCATCGTGATCCTGGAGCCGGACGCCCTCTCCCAGACCGAGTGCCTCTCCAAGAGCCGGCAGGCCGACCGCTACGAGGCGCTGGCGCACGCGGGCCGGGCCCTCAAGTCCGCGAACCCGCGCGCCCGCGTCTACTACGACGCCGGACACTCCGCCTGGAACCCGGCCGCTACCCAGGCCGCACGCCTCCGCGCGGCGGGCGCCGCCTCCGCCGCGTCGTCCGACGGCGTGTTCACCAACGTCTCCAACTTCCACCGCACGCCGGACGAGATCGCGTACGCCCGCAAGGTGCTCGCCGCGATGGGCGGACCGAGCGGCCTGGGCGCCGTCATCGACACGAGCCGCAACGGCAACGGCGCCCCGGCCGACGGCGAGTGGTGCGACCCCGAAGGCCGCGAACTGGGCCGGGCCCCGACACTGCGCACCGGTGAGGCCCGCATCGACGCGTACCTGTGGGTGAAGCTGCCCGGGGAGTCGGACGGGTGCAAGGGGGAGCCGGGGAGGTTCACGGCGGACTATGCGTACGAGTTGGCGGACTGAACGCGGCGCCGTGGGCGGTCACTTCTTGTCGGTGGCCGCGCTCTCGTCGTACGAGGACGTCCCCTCGTCGAGCAGCGGCTGCTGCGTCTTGAGGTGCGCCGGGGCCATCGCCCGCAGCGCGTGGTACCCGGTGATCACGACGACCGTGCCGAGGGCGATGCCGCTCAGGGAGAAGGTGTCGGTGAACTTCAGGGAGACGTCGCCGATGCCGATGATAATGCCCGCGGCGGTGGGGACCAGGTTCAGCGGGTTGCGGAGGTCGACGCCCGCGTTGATCCAGATCTGCGCGCCGAGCAGGCCGATCATGCCGTAGAGGATGACGGTGATGCCGCCGAGCACGCCGCCGGGAATGGCTGCCACGATCGCGCCGAACTTCGGGCAGAGGCCGAAGAGGAGCGCGAAGCCCGCCGCCGCCCAGTACGCCGCCGTCGAGTAGACGCGGGTCGCGGCCATGACGCCGATGTTCTCGGAGTACGTGGTGTTGGGCGGGCCGCCGACGGCCGTGGAGAGCATCGAGCCGACGCCGTCCGCCGAGATCGCCGTGCCGAGCTTGCCGTCGAGGTTGTCGCCGGTCATCTCGCCGACGGCCTTGACGTGACCCGCGTTCTCCGCGATCAACGCGATGACGACCGGGAGCGCCACCAGGATCGCCGACCACTGGAACGACGGGGCGTGGAAGGACGGCAGGCCGATCCAGTCCGCCTGGCCGACGGCGGACAGGTCGAGCCGCAGGTGGTCGACGGCCTTGCCGCCGCCGTTCGGCGAGTGGATCTTGCCGAAGACCTGGTCGAGGACCCAGGAGAGCGCGTAGCCGAAGATCAGGCCCAGGAAGATCGCGATGCGCGACCAGAAACCGCGCAGGCACACCACGGCCAAACCGGTGAACAGCATGACGAGCAGCGCCGTCCACTGGTCGGTCGGCCAGTACGTGGAGGCGGTGACCGGGGCGAGGTTGAAGCCGATCAGCATCACGACCGCGCCGGTCACCACCGGCGGCATCGCCGCGTGGATGATCCGCGCCCCGAACTTCCGTACCGCGAGGCCCACCAGGAACACCGCGGCGCCCACGACGAAGACCGCGCCCGTGACCGTCGCGCTGGAGCCGCCCTGCGCCCGGATCACGGCCGCGACGCCCACGAAGGAGAGCGAACAGCCCAGGTAGCTGGGCACCCTGCCGCGCGTGGCGAGCAGGAAGATGGCCGTCGAGACGCCGGACATCATGATCGCGAGGTTCGGGTCGAGGCCCATCAGGACGGGGGCCACGAATGTTGCTCCGACAGTACATCACTGGGCTTCAGGGGTATCCACTCACCAGTGGAGACATCCCCTATGCGCTCGTCACCTTCGCTGGTCAGAGCATGTAGGAGGGCCATGGAGGCAGGGGTGGCATCGTCGGCCAACACTCGCGCCAGATGCTCCAACTCCCGTGGCGTGAAGCGCACCGCGACCTCTTCGGCCGCGCCATCCTCCTCCGGCTTCCGGGCTCCCTCGGCCGCCCGCCAGGCGGCGATGTTGGCCAGGGTGTTGGCCAGGAAACGGGTCGCAGAGTCCGGCTCCGGTATGGGGCGGACGGCTGGCTTCTGACGGCCTATCGCTTTGAACTCACCAAGATCCACAACGGGACTATATGCCCACGACTATGCCGAGTAGTAGGTCTGTGGGTTGCTTGCGTTCATTGAGTTCTCTGTATGCCAGTAAAGGTGTACCCGCCCGAAGATCACCCAGATCGCATGTTTGGATGAACGTGGAATCATCCAGTCCGCTTCTCAGGGGGAGTAGTGCGCCTGCCCGCACTGAAGTCCGTCCCCATCGGCGCTGTACTCGGGTACACGCTGTTGGTGGCCGCCGTGCCGATCGCAATAGCAGGGGGAGCTTCCGATAGGGCCTCCCACGGACCGAAGGCCGACGCACCCGCGCCGACTGCAAGTCCGGCGACAGGCACAACTCAGGGCCGCGGGCCCGTGCCTTTGCACGAGACGAACCAGGACGCCCACCAGGGGGCCACGGACGAAGAGGGCCCCATGCCTCTTCCTGAGAAGGGAGGCAAAGACGCGGAACCCGGTGCGTCCGGCACTCCTGTCGAGCCGAAGAAGCGGCGCAGTGAAAACGCCCCAGACAGCCGCGGCGTGCAGAACAAGAAGGACGAGAAGAAGTCCAAGGGGCGAAAAAGGGGCCCCGGCAAGGCTGATGACCCGAAGGAGCCGGAGGAGAAGCACTCCATCGTCGGAGACACCGTCGACAAGTATCTACCTGGTGCGAGTAAGTACTTGCCGTACTGGGCAAAGCCGATCGTTCACGATGTGAAGAAGCGATCTGTCGACCCGGACGCTGTGGAGGCATTCCTCGCCCAGGACGGCACCCTCGTCGTGCACGCGGTGCTCGACCCCAAGAAGAAGGGGCACGGATTCGGCGCCTTCGCGGCCTACACAGAGGGAGCCGGGGCGGACGACAGTATCGAGATGGTGCTCACCGTCGAGGACCCGAGCTACGCCTCCGTGTTCAACCCGACGACCGTTACCACCATCGCCGTGTCGTCGGATTCGTCGGAGCCTGTCACCAACACTGCTGAGGTCTACAGCCCACTGCGGGCCGACAACGTGGCCAAGAAGACGGTCAGCGAGACAGTCAAGGAAGCCAGCTCCAGCGCGGAAGATCCCGAGGCGTGATGAAGCCGGCCCCCTCCGAAGATGCGGAGGGGGCCGCAATCATTCATTCCTTCATTCGCCTTGGCGAGTCTTCCGGTGCCTGCCTCGTCCAGCTCGCAGCGGCGGCTGTTGCGGGGAGGGCATCGTCGCCGGCTTCTGTGCATCGGGGTACAGGATGCGTTTCGCCTCGGCGAGGTTGGCCGCGAAGCCGTGCGGCTCCCAGACGTACCCGTTCCACCGCTGGATTGCGCGGGGGGATTCCGGATTCAGATGTGTGCCCTTGGGGCCGTCGCCAGGGGTGAGGGGCACCGCCCGAAGGCGGCCGATCTTCGCGTCGCGGCGCTCGGCCCACTCCGACAGGGGCTCATCATCCATCTTGCTTCCCTACCCTTTAGTGGCTCCCTCGGAGAGTAGTGCCCTGAAGAGGACAAGCTCAGGTCTTGTACTCCAACTCCGTCAACGCATCCTTGATCACGGTCGGAGCGATCTCGGACAGGTCGAGACCCTGCACATACTTCACCAGCGCCTCACGCGCTTCGTCGAGTTGTTCCATCAGGCCCTCCCCGCCCAACTGGCGGGGGAGGATGATGCGGCGGAACTCCTCCTGAGAGATGGCGCCGGCGAGTAGCTTTTCCGCGAGCCACAACTGTGTGCGCTCCCTGATCGCGAACGTCAGGTGGATGCTGTGTTCTTCGGTGTCCACGACGTGCGGGTTGTGGACCCACCCGCGTGGGAGCAGGAGCGACTGGCCGGCCTTGAGGTCGACCTCCACGTCCGGGCCGGCGGCCTCCCACGTTGGTATGTACTCGTCCTTCCACACACGGAAGCTCTCGTTGTACTCCCGCATTGGGGCCTCGACCGGGGGCCGCCAGAGCTGCCACCGCTTCGTACCCGAGACCTGGACGATTACCGCCATCTGTTGGTCCCAGTGGTGGCGGAGCCCTTGCTCGCCGGGCGGGGTCAGGAAGGCGTGGATGTAGTTCGAGTAACCCGTCTCCGTCTGGATCGCCTCGGAGATCTGCGCCAAGGCCGGGACGACGCGTTGCAGGTTGCCGAGGCGGATCGTGTAGCCGCGCTCGTACAGCCGGGCGAGCTTCGCGCGGTCCGTGCGGCCATCCGTCATGTACGCGTTCTGGCTCAGTGACGGGTTGGGGGCCTTGACGGCCGCGATCTCGTTGGCCGGAACACACCCCGTGTAGAGGTAGCCGCGGATCGACTCCGCGGTGACCGTCGCATGGAGCGACTGCACGCCGCGCTCGAACACGCGAGGCTCATCAGGCCACGAGGCCAGCAGTTCAGTAACGCCTTCCTCGGGCAGCAAGAGGCGCAGCGACATGGCGTCGACTCCTTACGATGGCGGGAGCGGGCAGGGGATGTTCGGGTGGAAGCGGTTCGGGCAGCACACGACGGAGAAGGCGATCAGGCTTTTCGATGCCAGGTAGTACACCCAGCTCACGTCGACACCGCGGGGTAGCACGTCGGTGGCGTACTCCAGCTTGTCTTCGAGGCTGCTGTACGCCTGGAGGCCGTCCGTCCGTACGAACGGGGGATTTGCCTCGTACTGCTTGGTCAGCCACGCGATGGCGATACCCATGTCGGCCCAGGTCCGATCGGCGGAGACCTGGTTCGTCTTGGTGAGCCACCAGCCGGTCATGGTGGGCGGCAGGTTGCCCGTCGTGAACTCCGCGGCGGCTTCGCGGTACCGGTCGAGGACGGCCTGCTGCTTCTTGTCTTCGGGGTCTAGCACCGAAGGCGGGCCGTTGGGATGCGGAGGCCGCCGGCCTCCCTCCTTGCCGTACACCGCCGATGGTCCGCTCCACGGTCCGTACCCGTGCCAGTGCCCTGACCAGCTCATTTGTGCCTTTCTGGAAGTGCGGGGCCGCCCCGCCGAAGCAGGGCGGCCCGTCTTGTCCTGGATGGGGAGACGCCAGATTAGAGCGCCAGACCCCGCTTCTTGGCCCAGCCGAGGACGAAGTCGTCGACCTCGGCCGCAGTGACGCGCAGCTTCTCGCCAGCGCCCATGGGCTTCGAGTCACGCAGCTCGAACGCCTCCTCGGCGCCGGGGATGGCCGCCACGTCGATGCACGACTCGTGCTCGCCGTTGAGGTTGCCGCCGCAGAAGTTCTCGAACGCGCCGTCGTCAACGGCGGGGAGGGTGTAGAGGTTCTGCACTGGGTAGTCCTCCTTGCGCATCTGCTGTGCGGAGATCCGTTCTCCGCGCCGTAGTGCACTTGCACCCACCCCGGCCCGACCTGTCCTTCTTCGGGGTACTGGCATGGCCGGGGTGGGATCTTGGTCCCGCCCACGAGGGGTGCCGAAAAGGGGGAGCCGGCGAGTGTCACCTCGGGGGCGGAAGATCATCGGATGAGCGCCCACCAGGCGCCGCAGATCGCCACAGAGGTGCCGATCATGAGGCCCTGGAAGACCCACTGACGCCAACCGAGCGGGCGTTTGTGTCGGGACGCTGACTGTCGACTATGCCGACCACGAGCGCGGCCAGCATCACCAGGAGCGCCACCACGTAAGCCACCTGCTGCTGACGAGGAGTCACGAGACACCCGTCCCGCTCCTCTTCTCGTAGACATCCAGGAAACGCCTCGTCAGGAAGGCGGTCTGGCGCATGTAGCTGAAGGCGCTGAAGGCCGGCGTGTCCTTGCTGGGTCGGCCCTTGAGGTCCAGGTGCCTGTAAGCCTCGTGGAAGAGCGCTTTCACGTTCGGGTCCTCGTCCGCGCCCAACTCCTCAGCAAGGAGCAGGTTCAGGTGCCCGGTCATGGCCATCGTCTTACCGTCGATGTCCTCACGAGTGGACGTGCTCAGCTCCATGCTGAGCACGGCGTCAACGCTGTCCGTGATCACTTCCTCATCAATGGGCAGGTCATCGACCGGCTTCTCGGGTCTCTCGATCACGGTGGACACCACGCATCTCCCCTCGGGACCGCACGGTTTGCGGCTGCCTTGGCTGCTCGGTACGAAACGACCGTAGAGCGGTCCGCAACCAACTCCCAAGAAGATTGCGCGAGTTTGCAGCGAGTGGATTGACGGTGTCGAACGAGTCCTCGACCATCGAGGTGCCGCGCAATCTCGCGCAAGGCAGACGACAGGAGAACAACCATGAAGCTACGGTTCCTTGGTAAGGACTCCAAAGTGGGCGACTGCCCTACCCTCTACGCCACCGACCGTGACACCTACCTTGTTCAGGGGTGGAAGATCATCTCTGATGACCCACGGGTGAAGCTCGACATCCCCGAGGGCCAGACGGCTGTCGAAGTCCCTACCGAGCTGTTCGAGCACCTGAAGAAGGACGGTCTCCCCTCTGGAGAGTTCAAACGCCTTGAGGACCCCCTCATGGTCCTCACACCGGGTGGTACGTACGTTGTGCAGGGCCTGGAGGTGACTGACCCCGAGGCCCTTTCCCAGATGTCGATTCCGCACTACGAGACCGTGGTCGAGGTCCCCAAGGCCGCGATCACAGCCCTACTGGAGGAACCACGTGGAGCTGATCTCCAGCGCCGAGCGCAACCGGCTCATTGAGGCTGTCGCGCACGATGCTTTCCATCTGGAGCTGAGGGACGACTACTCGGTGCCATTGGAAGACGGGCCGTACGAGAAGTGGCTCGCGGGAGTGGTCGACAACGACTTCATGGGCTCGTGGCTGTCGATGGTCCGAGGGCTGACCCAGGAGGGCAAGGTGGTCCGGCGGGTCCGCGTCGTGACCGAGCCGCACACCCCGTACATCCGCTGGGAGCACGAGGGCACTCCACTTAACGAGGAGGCCGGCGAGCAGATTCGATGGCTGCCGCGTCACAAGCTGCCCGAGGGGCTTACTTTCCCCCTCGACGGAAACGACTGGTGGCTCTTCGATGACAAGCTCCTGGCCGTCGGGCACTTCGACGAGACGGGGCGGGTCCTCGGGTCCGAAGTGATCGACGACTCCGAGACCGTCGCCGAATGCGTCCGTGTCCGGGACCTCCTCTGGGCCTCCGCCACCCAGCACTCCGAGTACAAGTCCTGACCGAGCAGTGAACAACCAAGCACAAGAGACCCGCGAGGCGTTGGGTGCCCGGCTGCGCGGATTCCGCAAGGATGCGGGGTTCACCAGCGGCCGGGCCTTCGCGGCTGTCACCGGTTGGCAGGAGTCCAAGGTCTCACGTATCGAGAACGGCAAGCAGAACGCGAGTGAGGACGACATCCGCGTCTGGTGTGCGAAGACGGGACGCGAGGCCGATACCGGAGATCTGGTCGCGACGCTTCGGCACATCGACGAGTTGTGGATGGAGTGGCGTCGGCAGCTCCAGGCTGGGATCGACGCTCCCCAGAAGAAGTTGGCGCCGATCTACTACAAAACCAAGGTATTTCGGATCTGGGAGCCAAACGTCGTCTGGGGCACCCTCCAGACCGGCGACTATGCCGACGCAATCTTCGGGGCGGTACGAAAGCTCTACGGGGATGCGTCTGACTCCGATGCAAACGCAGCAGTGTCGAAGCGCCTTGAGCGGCAGCGATATCTATATGAGGGCGACCGAATTTTCAGCGTTCTCCTCGGAGAGCAATGCCTCTACTCGAACCACGGCGGTCCGGAGGTCATGCGAGGCCAGCTCGACCGCCTCATGGCCGTGCTGACTCTGCCCCGGCTAAGCCTGGGCATCCTTCCCCGTGCTGCCCCTCTCGACATGTGGCTTGGACACGCCTTCTCGATGTTTGACGACAAGCTCACATTGGTAGAGACCACCTCTGCTGAGATGTCTGTGACGCAGCCGGGGGAAATCGAGCTTTACATGAAGACGTTTGAGCTTCTTCGGCAGTCAGCCGTCTACGGGCAGGCCGCAAGGGGCCTAATCTTGGCCGCTATCGATCATTTTGATCGCATGGAAAGGAATAGCCGTGACTGAAATGCCGAATTGGCGTACGAGCACCTACACCAAAAACGAAAACTGCGTTGAAGTTGCCGATAACGACCCGGCTGCGGTTATGGTCCGGGACACGAAGGGCCGGGATCTCGGAACACTCCTCGTTCCACCCAACGTCTGGGCTGAGTTCGTAGAATTCAGCAAGGCCGTCAAGCTCTAACTGCTGTCCCGCCGGCCCCCTCTCTCGGGAGGGGGCTTTGGTGTGTCTGGGATGAGTGAATCCACTGCCGACCTCCCTCGGGGGAGGCTCCAGGGAGGGGGTATATAAACCCGGCCACAAATAATGTATGTGTTATCGACCCCCAATCCGTGATGCCGGCCCCCTGAAGTGTGACCACGATCACGCTATTGATCCATTCACTCAGTCAAGTGAGTCAACGAGTCGGCGAAGTTGAGCCCGGAATCGCCACGAGAGCCCAACTGAGGCCCTTTGGGGGCCCATTTGGGGAGGTGTGGGGCCGTGAGGCCGGCAGGGGCTCACTGGGGCGCACAGGACCTCCGTTCTTTCATACCCGTACCTGGTTCGAGGAAGGCACCCCCGGTGGGTCCTGTTTAAGAATTATCAAGTATTACCCCCGTCGTGTATGCGTGCGTGCAATAGTTCATTCATTAATGCGTGCACAGGTATCCGCACAGAAATGCGGGTGAATACCTATTGCGTGCGTATGCGTAGCGATATTCGGGTAGGAATGCCTCACGTGTCGTGAGTGAATGAATAGTTTGCGCGTGTGCGCGCAGTCGCACTTGCCAGTCAGTGCGCCCCTGGTGCGGTCGGTACGCGTTGAGCGCGGTAACGATCCCGTTAGGTTACGACGTGATAACACATATGGCGCAGACGGGTAACTGTCAGGCTGTGCATACATGGGCAGAGAGTGACCTCATGGCTACTCATTGCGATACATCGTCAAAGTTGATGTAGGTAACGTCACATGTGGGCCTGTTGACTATCTGGGGTTGCGCATGCAACGCGCGCCCTTCCTTGCTTATTCGCATCCTTTGGTGGGTTCAGTGCGTGCGCGCTGATTTGCATCTGAAGTTGATTGCGGTAATGTTCTCTCTGTCGGCCCGACAGGGCAGGCACCCGGAGGAAAGCCCCTAGGGGTGAGTACAAAGGCAGTGCTAGGCGACTTGAGAACTCAACAGTGAACGGCAAGCGAAAGCTCAATCGGGAATCGAGCGTGACGCAGCTATGGGAACGGCACACGGTCCCCTAGGCCAGCAGCTAACGGCACGGCGCGAACAAGCCTCCCTAGCCCTTGCGGGGCAGGTTGTAGGCAGTAGGCCGGTAAGCGTTAGAGAGGATGCGAGTAGGACCTAGGTAGAGCGTGAAAGGGCAAGTTGCATAGTGGTGCGGCGTGGAGCTTTCAGGGCAACGTATATGAGGGACGTACGAAAGTGCAGACGAAATACGTTGCAGTAACAGGGACGACATCGCGTGTCCGGCGTGCGGCGCCAATGTCTAGAACTACGGCGCAAAGCACGACCTTAAACGCGTGAGTCCCGAACGTCCTAGTGCCCATTTGGGGGCCTGCCAGTTCGATCCTGGACTAGGACACTCGGGGCGCCGAGATAGGCGCCCACAATCCAAAGGAGAGTGCGGAACATGCGTTGTGCGGTCTGCGCAATGTGGGGAATCGACCGTGCGGCTACGCACGTCGGGCCCTGGTCTGACAGTGGCGTGATGCATGGCCGGTGCAGTGCGTGCATGGTCGGCGTCCCCTCGGATGCTGACTTCAGTAAGCACGCCGTTTTGGACCCCTTTTTTTCTCACAAAAGTTGATTGCGGTAACGTTTGATCCGCTCCCACTTACTCCCTGAAAGGGCACATCAATGCAGTTCGTGACCGTAGAGACCCTGTACGCCGACATTCTCGCGTCGGGTGGCATGACCTATCGCCCCGGAACTCCGGCGCCCGTGGGTGGCTACATGGTTAGCGTGGCCGGAGCGGAACGCATGCTCCCCGTTTCGCGCTTCACTCCTCTTGCTCTTGAGCAGTACATCACTGACTACCGGTCTCGCGTAAAGGTGACTGACGCCCTGTACTACGGCGCATGGGTTGACGGTGATTACGTCTATCTCGACGTTTCCGTAAACGTTCAAGGCCGCGCAGAGGCAGAGTCCATGGGGCGCCTTGAATCCCAGTTGGCCATATTCGACGTCGCTAATGCAGATGTCATTTCCCTGTGACGCGTGAACGGCTTTAGTCGGGGCCGGTGTGGTGCACCGGGCCCGGCTATGGCTGGTCAATCCGACCAGAGGTAATCGAGAAAGGTAAGCCATGCGCATTCGCGTTGTTGACTCACACAAC
>NZ_JBEOVM010000024.1:0-78405 GCF_040295505.1 Streptomyces sp. NPDC002790
GCGGCCGTGAACAAGCACATCGGCAACATCTTCAACAAGCTGGACCTCCCGGTGGCAACGGAGGGACACCGACGGGTGCTCGCGGTGCTGGCGTATTTGCGGGCCTGACACCACGGGGTGGGCCGGGACTGCTGCCGCCCGCGAACGTGACGTCTACGAAGGCCGAGCGGGCACCGGACCGCGTCGCACGCAACTTCGCCGCTGACGCCCGCAACCTCTCAGGAACCCAAGGGAGTTCACTCCACAGCGTTCCGGGGCCGGCGGTGCCCCTGCGCCCCAACGCCCCTGCGGCTACGCCTCGACGACCGCGCCTCCCGCGCCTTCGAGGGCAGCCGCCAGTTCGTCCGGGCAGGGGCCGTCGGTGATCAGCGTGTCGAAGCCGTCCAGGGCGCACACCCGGTGAACCGCGGTGCGGCCCAACTTGCTCGAGTCGGCGAGGACATACCGATGCCCGGCACCTGCGAGCATGGCCCGCTTCGTCGCGACCTCGTCCAGATGGAAGTCGGTCAGACCATACGGAGCGACGCCACCGGACCCGACGAACACCATGTCCGCCCGCAGGTCGCCGAAGAACTGCACCGTCTGCGCGTTGGAGCAGGCCAGGTCCCCGGGGCGCAGTCGGCCACCACTCACGAGGACCTCGACGCGCGGCCGCGTACTGACCTCCGCCGCCACGAGCAGCGAGGGGGTGGCGATGACACCGACATGGTCCGCGGGCAGCGCGCGGGCCACTTCGAGCGCCGTGGTGCCGACATCGATGACCACGGTCTGATGGGGCGCGATGAGCCTGGCGGCCGCCCGTCCGATGGCCTCCTTCTGCACCGTGAGTGTCCCGGTGCGCTCGCTGAAGGGCGCCTCTTCCCCGACCGGGGCCTGCGAGCCGGTCGCTCCCCCGTGCACCCGTGAGATCTCACCCCGCCCTTCCAGCAGCGCGAGGTCACGGCGGACCGTCTCCCGGGAGACCCCCAGCAGCTCGGTGAGGTCGTCGGTCGTGACGAACTTCTGCCGCCCGATTTCGGCCACGATCCTGCGATGACGCTCCGCAGCGAGCACTCCCCACCTCCGCCTAACTGTGACCGTTTCTGTGGATCTATGACTGCATCCTACGGGCAGACAGTCACCTCCACACACGCGACACCGCCTCACGCCGCCTTTGATCCTCGGCTGGATCACTGACAGGCGGCAGTTTCGGCACCCCACTGCCCTGCATTGCCCCCTTGACGCCGCTCGGGCATTGACCCACACTTACAGTCATTCGCAGGCAACATTCCACACATTCGGTCAACCTGATGCGGCCCCGGCGGTCCCCTGAAGCAGGGATACGAGTCATGGCAGACGCAGCTCCCACCGGGACGACACCAGCCGGTCAAGGTGACGCCGCCCCGCCCCAGCAGATGGCACGCGAACTGGGCTGGTACGCCTCGTTCTCCGTCGCGTTCGGCTTCGTGTCGATCGCCACTGGCATCTTCACCGCGTACGGCTCGGTGCTCGCGACCTCCGGACCGCGCGGCATCTGGGCGTGGCCGATCACGGTGATCGGCCAGCTCTCCATCGCCCTCGTCTTCGGCGCGCTCGCCGCCCGGATCCCGATCAGCGGCTACTCGTACCAGTGGGTGTCGCGCATCGTCGGCCCCGTCTGGGGATGGATCATGGGGTGGATCTCGTTCGCGTTCCTGGGGGTGGTCCTGGTCGCCGTGGACTACACGATCGCCTCGACGATCCTTCCCGAGCTGTTCCAGTACGTCGGCACGGTGCAGAACGCCTGGGTGATCACCGCCGTCGTCGTCCTGCTCCAGTCCGTACTGGTCGCCTCATCGACGCGCACGACGCATCGGGTCAACAACGTGGCCGTGACGGTGCAGCTCATCGGCATGATCGCGCTGACCGTGCTGCTGTTCGTGGTGGGCACCGTCACCGGCAAGCTCGACTTCGGCCACCTCTTCGACACCGCCACCGTCCCCGCGAGCGGCTACTACGCACTCGGCGGTGCCACTGAGGTCGGACCTTTCGCGCTCGCGTTCCTGCTGGGCGCGTTCACCATCGTCGGCTTCGAGTCCGCGGCGAACCTGGCCGAGGAGACCAAGAACCCGGCCCGTGTCATCCCCAAGGCGATGGTCCAAGCGGTGCTCTCGCTCGGCGTCTTGGGGTTTCTCTTCCTGGTGGCCATCACCGCGGCGGCCGGCCGGATCGACGGCGTCGCGGACTCGGCCACCCCCGTGGCCACCGTGATCACGGCGGTGCTCGGATCGGTCGTCGGCAAGATCCTGCTCGTACTGGTCGTGGTCTCGATCTTCTCCTGCGGCCTGGTCATCACCCTCAGCGGCACGCGTCTCGTCTACGCCATGTCGCGTGACGAACGCTTCCCCGGCTGGCGGCTGTTGCGCCGCGTCGACCGGCGGACCACCACCCCGTTGAACGCCTCCGTGTTCATGATGCTGATCGCTCAGATCATCCTGGCGGTGTTCAGCCGGTCCACGGACGCCCTGTTCCAGCTGTTCTCGGCGGGCACCCTGCTGCCCGCGCTGATCTACGCGGGCACCGTCGCGATGTATGCCCTCAAGCGCCGTTCGCTGCCCCCGTCGCAGGGATTCTCGCTGGGCCGCTGGGAGATCCCGGTGCTCGTCGTCGCCGCCGTCTGGCTGGTGTACGAGCTGCTGATCTTCCGCGACGCCTCGTTCCGCGCCCCATGGACGTACGTCCTGATCCTCTTCGCCATCGGTGCCGTCTACCTTGTCGGCCTCCTCGTCCGGCGCGGCCGTGCCGGACTGACCATGCCCGACATGGCCGATGTCGACCGCGCACTGGACAGCACGGATACAGCCGGGCCCGAGCCCACCGGCGCGACCGCGGAAGGGGCCGCCCGATGACCGCGATCCTCGCCATCGACCAAGGCACCTCCGGCACCAAGGCCGTCGTCGTCGACGAGGTGGACGGCGTCATCGCCATCGCCGAGGAGACCCTGCGTCCCGCCTACCTCAGCGGCGGCGGCGTCGAGCAGAACCCCCAGGAACTGCTCGACTCCGTTCTCAACGCCGGACGCCGGGCCGTCCACGACGCGGGCCACCCCATCGCCGCCGTCGCCCTGGCCAACCAGGGCGAGACGGTGCTGGCCTGGGACCCGGCCACCGGCACGCCACTCACCCCGGCGATCGTGTGGCAGGACCGGCGCTCCGAGGAGCTCGTCACCGAACTCGCGGCACACGCCGACCAGTTGAGGGAGCGCACCGGGCTCGTCCTCGACCCGTACTTCTCCGCCCCCAAGATGGCCTGGCTACGCCGCCACCTGACGCGGGACGGCGTGGTGACGACCACCGATACGTGGCTCATCCACCACCTGACCGGGCAGTTCGTCACCGACGCGGCCACTGCCAGCCGTTCCCTCCTCCTCGACCTTGACACGGTCACCTGGGACGAAGAACTCGTCGGCCTGTTCGGCCTGGAGGGCGAACAGCTGCCGCGGATCGCGGCCTGCGACGAGATCGTCGGCACCACCCGCGCCTTCGGTCCCGAAGTACCGGTCGCGGGCATCATCGTCGACCAGCAGGCCGCTCTCGTGGCCGAGGGCTGTCTGGAGCAGGGGATGGCGAAGTGCACGTACGGCACCGGGGCCTTCCTGCTGGCCAACACCGGTACAGAGGCGGTGCGTTCCAGCGCCGGTCTGACGACGTCGGTGGGGTGGCGGGCCCGCGGTGAGACCCCGTACTGCATAGACGGTCAGGTCTACACGGTCGCGTCCGCGGTGCGATGGCTCAGGGACCTCGGCCTCCTCCAGTCGGTGAACGACCTGGACTCCGTGGTCGCGACGGACGCCGAGGGAGTGCTGTGCGTGCCCGCGTTCGCCGGTCTGGCCGCCCCCTGGTGGGCTCCTGAAGCGACGGCCGCGCTGACCGGCATGACGCTGTCCACGCGCCGCGAACACCTCGTACTCGCCGTACTCCAGGGCATCGCCGCGCAGGTCGCGGAGTTGGGCACCCGGGTCGGCGCCGACGTGGGCCGTCCCCTGACGCGGCTGCGCGCCGACGGTGGACTCACCCATTCCGCGGCTCTGATGCAGGCGCAGGCGGACATCGCTCAACTCCCCGTCGACATCTATCCGCACGCCCACGCCACCCCGCTGGGCGCGGCCGCCCTGGCCCGCTGCGCCCTCGATTCCTCGCTCAGCCTCAAGGAGGCCGTCGGCGACTGGCAGCCGACCACCGTTTACGAACCGAGGTGGTCCGCCGATCGGGCCGCAGAGTTCCGCACCACATGGGCGCAGGCCGCAACTGCCTGCGCCGCCAAGGGAGAACACGCATGACCCGCACACCCCACCGCCCCCAGGACGGCGTCCATGACATCGCCGTGATCGGCGGCGGAATCGTCGGCGCCGCCATCGCCCGAGACCTGTCCGGCCACGACGTCTCGGTCGTCCTGATCGAGGCACGTGACGATGTGGGGGACGGCACCAGCAAGGCCAACACCGCGATCCTGCACACCGGTTTCGACGCCAAGCCGGGCACCCTCGAATCACGTCTGGTCTCCCGCGGCTACCACCTGCTCAGCGAGTACGCGAAGGCCACCGGCATCCCCGTCGAGCACACCGGCGCCATTCTCGTGGCCTGGAACGACGAGGAACTGGCAGCCCTGCCCGGCCTGAAGAAGAAAGCCGAGGACAACGGCTACGAGCACTGCGGCATCGTCGACGCCGACGAGGTCCACCGCCTCCTGCCCGACCTCGGCGAGGGCGCGCTCGGCGGCCTGACCGTCCCGGACGAGTCCATCATCTGCACCTGGACGACGAACCTCGCCCTGGCCACCGATGCCAAGCGGCGCGGCACCACCATCCTGCTGGAACACCGGGTGACCGGCATCGACCAGGACACGGAGACGACCACACTGCACACCTCGGCCGGTGATGTGCGCGCCCGCTGGGTCGTCAACGCGGCAGGCCTGGGCGCCGACCACATCGACCGCCTCTTCGGTCACGACCGCTTCACTGTCACCCCGCGCCGCGGCGAGCTGTTCGTCTTCGACAAGCTCGCCCGCCCCATGGTCAACAAGATCGTGCTGCCGGTGCCCAGCTCCCGCGGCAAGGGCGTGCTCATCTCGCCCACCATCTACGGCAACGTCATGCTCGGCCCGACCGCCGAGGACCTGGAGGACCGGACGGACACCGCCACCTCCGAAAACGGTTACGACTTCCTCCTCACCAAGGGCGAACGCCTGATGCCGCGCCTGCTGTCGGAGGAGGTCACCGCCAGTTACGCGGGTCTGCGCGCGGCCATCGACCACCCCGACTACCTGATCGAGGCCACGCCCGAGCAGCGGTACCTCCTGGTCGGCGGCATCCGCTCCACCGGACTGACCGCGGGCATCGCCATCGCCGAACACTGCCTCACCGTCCTCAAGGACGCGGGTCTCGCACTGGCCCCGCGCGGCGACCTCCCGGCCCCGCCGCAGATGCCGAACATCGGCGAGGCCGCACAACGCCCTTACCAGGACGCGGAGTTGATCGCCCGTGATCCCGCATACGGCAGCATCGTCTGCTTCTGCGAGCGCGTCACCGAGGGCGAGATCCGGGACGCCTGCCACGCCACCGTGCCCGCCCGCGACCTGGAGGGGCTGCGCCGCCGCACGCGCGCCATGAACGGTCGTTGCCAGGGCTTCTTCTGCGGCGCCGCCGTGGCCGCCCTGCAAGACAAGCACCGCTCCAGCGACGACACGAACAAGACCGACAGCTGCACCGGTTGCGCCGGCCGGCACAAGGACGCCTGATGAACACCCAGCCCCCCACCCTCACCCCCGACGTCCTCATCATCGGCGCCGGACCGGCAGGTCTGACCGCCGCCGCGGGACTCAAGCGCCAGGGCACCAAAGACGTCATGGTCGTCGACCGCGAGGAGAGCGCCGGCGGCATCCCCCGCCACAGCGACCACACCGGTTACGGTCTGCGCGACCTGCGCCGCGTGCTGACCGGCCCCGCCTACGCGCGTCTTCTCGTGCGCCGGGCCACCGAGGCCGGCGCCGACATCCGTACGCGCACCATGGTCACCGGCTGGGCCGATGACACCACCGACCACCTCACGGTGGATGTCACGAGCCCCGAGGGTCGCTACCAGATCCGGCCCCGCGCCATGGTGCTGGCCACCGGGGCCCGCGAACGCCCCCGCACCGCCCGCCGTGTCCCCGGCGACCGGCCGCATGGTGTCTACACCACCGGGCAGCTCCAGAACCTCGTCCACCTCCACCACCAAGAGGTGGGCAGGCGCGCGGTGATCGTCGGCGGTGAACTCGTCAGCTGGTCCGCCGCGTTGACCCTGCGCGAGGCGGGCTGCACCCCCGCTCTCATGGTCAGCCAGTACCAAAAGGCGGAATCCTACGGCGCCTTCAACGCGGCGGGGCGCACCGTCCTGCGCGTTCCGGTCGCAACCCGCAGCCGCGTCACCCGCATCATCGGCAAGGGCCGCTTGCAGGCCGTCGAGATCGAACACCTCGACACCGGCAAGCGCCGGACCGTCGACTGCGACACCGTCGTGTTCACCGGCGACTGGATCCCCGACCACGAACTCGCCCGCACCGGTGGCATCGCGCTCGACGAAGGAACTCTCGGCCCGCTGACCGACACCGCGCTGCGCACCAGCCGCCCGGGCGTCTTCGCGGCCGGAAATCTCCTGCACCCGGTCGACACCGCGGACATCGCGGCCCTGGACGGCAAGCACGTCGCCGAGCAGGTTCTCCACCACCTGCACAGCAGCCGGCCGCTCGACGACGGTGTCCGCCTGATCGCCGACGCCCCCTTCCGCTGGGTCGCGCCGCAGATCCTGCGCCAGGGCGACCCGGCCCCGGCGCGCGATCGCCTCCTGCTGTGGACGGACACCTTCGTGCGCTTCCCGAAGGTGACCGTCCGCCAGGACGGCCGGACCGTCGCGCAGAAGAAGCTGGCCTGGCCGGCGGCCCCCGGACGCGTCTTCCGCATCCCCTCCAGCGTGCTCGCCGAGGTGTCCCCCACCGGTGGCCCGGTACACATCGGCCTCAGCTGATCACACCGAACGACCAAGGTCTCCCCAGGCACCAACCACCCGGGGAGACCACCGCTTTCCCCGAGCGGTCGACCTGTCGACCTCAGTCGGCTTCGTGCAGGATCCCGTCAAGGAAGCCGGACAGCTGCTCAGTGGCGTCCAACGGCAGGATGTGGGCGACGTACTGGTCGGGGCGGACCAGCACCATGCAACCCTGGTCCCGGTCGATTCCACGCAGGTCGAAGACGTCACCCTGCTGCGGGTCGGGACAGAAGGCCTTCTCGTGGTCCGTCAGGGCCAAGCGGCCCTTGCGGGGGCGCAGCACCGCAGGCAGCGCGGTCGGCTCGAGGGTGCGGTGCGGCTGCTGCAGGATCGCGCGGACGTCGAGGACCGCATCCGGTTCGGCGCCCGCGGGGGTGAAGCGGGCCAGCGGGGAGGCAGCGGAGGCGAGATGGTCGCAGAGCCGGCGGAACGGCCCGTCGGCGGCCTGCGGTCCCACCCGGTCGGCGAAGAGGTACAGCCGCCAGGCGCCGTCGGCCCGGGCAGCGTGCCCCAGCTGTACGGGCCGGGCATCGGCGAGCCGCACCACCGGCGCGGAGTGGAAACGCATCCCGATCGGGAAGCCCTTCGCGAGGTGCTGGTGCTCGCCGGTTCCCGTGATCATCGAGGGCTCGTAGCGGACGGAAAGGCCTGCGGTGTAGCGGCCCTGGGCCAGGAAGTAGTCGGCGAACTGCTCCTCGTCGGCCTTCGATGTGACTCCGGGGGTGCCCGCGCCCGCGGCCATTTTGGAGGCGAAGTCGCGGTCGAAGTCGATGAGGTCCTGGGCGACCTGCTGCCGCTCGCCGGAGTAGGTGTGCAGCAGCTCGGGAGCGGCCGTGCCGGTCAGCACAGCGGCGAGCTTCCAGCCGAGGTTGAAGGCGTCGGCCATCGACACGTTCATGCCCTGCCCCGCCTTGGCGCTGTGGGTGTGGCAGGCATCGCCCGCGATGAAGACGCGGGGCAGCCGGTCGGCCGTCTCGGCTTCCGGCACGTCGTCGAACTTCGCGCACAGCCGCTGGCCGACCTCGTACACCGCCCACCAGCCGACGTCCTTCACGTCGACCCTGTAGGGCCGCAGGATCCGGTTCGCGGCCGCTGCCAGGACCTCGGGGGTGACGGCACGCTCCCGCAACAGATCCCCGTACCGCTCCGCGTCCAGCTCGATGTAGAGCCGCACCAGATAGCCGCCCTCGCGCGGAATGATCAGTAGCGCCCCCGCCTCGGACTGGACCACGGACTTCAGCCGGATGTCGGGGAAGTCGGTGTCCACCAGGACGTCCAGGACGCCCCAGGTCTGGTTCAGCGCGTCGCCCTCGAGCCGGCGGCCGATCGCGGTGCGCACCGCGCTGCGCGCACCGTCGCAGCCCACCACGTACTTGGCGCGCACCGTGGACGTGCCGCCGGAGTGCTCCAGGGTCACGGCGACCGGATACTCCCCCGGGTCCTGCCCTGCGTCCGCGCCATCGGTGATTTCCACCGCGCTCACCTGCAGCCCGTAGTGCGGGGCGAGGCGGGCGGCCGAACTTGCCATCTGCTCGCGCAGGAAGTCCAGCAGGCGGGCCTGGTTGACGATCAGATGCGGCATCTCGGAGATGCCGTCCTCGACGTCCTGGATTCGTCCGGTGCGGACGATCGCGGAGCGGTCGGTGGGGTCGGGCTTCCAGAAGGTCACCTCGTTGACCTGGTAGGCCTCCTTCTTCAGCCGCTCGGCCAGGCCGAAGGCCTCGAACATCTCCACGGTGCGGCAGGCGACCCCGTCGGCCTGTCCCACCTGCAGCGGCCCGTCCTTGCGGTCCACCACCACGGTCCGGATCCCGGGGAAGGCGGCCAGTTGCGCCGCCAGGACCAGGCCGGCCGGACCGCAGCCGACGATCAGTACGTCGGCGGTCTCGGGCAGGCCGGCCTCCGGGTCCTGGGCAGCGGGATGCGCCTCCTTCACCGAGGGGTCGCCGGGACGGTATCCGTCGAGATGGAACTGCACGATGTGAACTCCTGGACAGACGGGGCGGGCGGGATGACCACGATTCTCCGCACGTCCCACAATGAGGGATAGACTTTTCTGGTATGCAGAACAAACCCGCCTACGCCGTCGGCTCCGTCGACTCCGCCCTGCTGCTGGCGATCGTGCTGCGCCAGGAAGGCCCGATGCGGGTCACCGACGCCGCGCAGCGGGTCGGGGTGTCCGTCTCGACCGCGCACCGGCTGCTCTCCACGCTCGTGCACCGCGACTTCGCCGTGCAGCTGCCCGACCGCCGCTATGACGCAGGACCGCAACTGGGCCAGGCCCGCTCCCGGGCGCCCGTGGCCCGGCTGCGCGAGGCCGCCCTCCCGCAGCTGCGCGCGCTGCGGGACCACTGGCACGAGACCGCCAACCTTCTGCTGCTGGACGAAGAGGGCACCGGGGTCCGCTTCCTTGCCACCGAGGAGGCCGACCAGGTGCTCCGCGTCGGCGACCGCACCGGGCGCATCCTGCCCGCCTACGCCGCCTCCGGCGGCCGTGCCCTGCTCGCCCGGTACGACGACGCCGCCGTGGAAGCGGTCCTGGAGCGCTGCGGCCTCGACCCGGACCAGCGCGTCGTCCACCGGCGTGCCATCCAACGCGCTCGGCGCGAGGGCCACGCCCTCAACCAGGAGGCCACCGAGACCGGCCTCACGGCGCTGGGCGTCGCCCTGCCCACCGGCACGGCCGGCTACCCACCCGCCGCGATCTCGCTGTCCATCCCGTCGGCCCGCTGGTCCCGAACGCTCCTGCCCTCCTTGTCGACCGCACTCAAGTCCGCCGCAGCCCGCATCGCCGCCGGCTGAACCGGCTGCTGGACCAGCTGCTGAACCGGCTGCTGAACCGGCCCGGATGAGTTGTCGGAACCCGGATCGTCATGCTGGAAAGGTATGGCGGCGAAGGCCGCGGCGACGCGAGCGATGATGGCGCGGGTCTGTGGCTGGTGGGCAATCCAGGTGGGGAGGCGGAACTCCGGCTCGGCCAGGGGATGCCAGGTCCAGCCCGGCAGAAGGCGGTGGGCGCTGGGGCGGGTCAGCAGGGCTGCCGCCGCCTCGCCGGCGGTCGCGCAGGCCAGGGCGTTCTCGGTGAACCATGCAAAGATCCATTGGGGTTGGACTCCGCAGGCCGCCGCCGCGCCGAGTATCTGGTCGTGCTCCTCGGTGACCTGCTCGCGACTGTGGACAAGGACACGTACATCGTCCAGATCCTCAAGCCGGCATACGGTACGTGCCGCGAGGGGATGTCCGGGGTGGACGGCAAGGCCGATCCGCTGCTCGTACAGAAGCCGGGCGGTGAGCTGGGCGGGCGGACGCTGGTGGACCAGGGCGAGGTCGAGGTGGCCCTCGCGCAGCATGCGCAGCTGGCCGGTGCTGTTGGCGTCGGTGAGGACGAGTTCGGCCTCGGGGACCGTCTCGCGGAGCGAGGCCAGGACCCGGGTGAGCCATGGCGTCGGTGTGCCGGGCGGCAGTCCCGTACGGACGGATTCGCGGACCGGCCCGGCGGAGTGGACGACCTCGCGGGTGGTGTCGGCCAGACGCAACAGGAGCCGGGCGTGTCCGTAGAGAGCCTGGCCGGCAGCGGTCGGACTGACGCCCTGGGGCAGGCGCTCGAACAGCGCGGCGTCCAGGGAGCGTTCGAGCTGGCGCAGCTGACGGGTGAGCGCAGGCTGCGAGATGCACAGGTGCTCGGCTGCCCGTGAAACGGAGCGCTGCTCGAAGATCACAGTGAAGTAGTGCAGCTGCCGCAGATCCATCGCCATACCTTCAAGGTATATCCCCTCTGTCCAGTTGATATTGGCGCTCCCGCCCGGCCGCGGTGCCTACTGGTCGCGGTGCCTCCTGTTGCGGACGGCGCCCATACTGAGTGGAGAAGGTGGACGAGGACGATGAGTTCGACGGACATGGGCCGACCGGTGGCGCCGAGCGTCGGCCGTTCCCAACAGGACGCGGACGGCCGCGGCGACTACGACGTGGTCGTTGTCGGTGGTGGCGCGGGCGGCGTCGGGGCGGCGGTCGGCGCGGCGCAGAGCGGGGCGAAGGTGCTGTTGGTCGAGAAGTACCCGTTCCTGGGCGGGGCAGCCACGATCAGTTCCGTGCTGTCTCTGTGCGGCATCTTCGACCAGCGCGGCGAGAAGGTCGTGGCCGGTGTGACCGATCAACTCCTGGACCGGCTGCGTGAACACGGCGCCTACCGCGAGAAGACCATGGGCTGGACCGGCAACCGCATCGTCCTGCTGGACGCCGAGACGACCAAGCTCGCCTACGACGAGGTCACGGCGGCCGCCGGGGTGGACGTCCGCCTGCACTCCACGCTGATCGGCGCGGAGCGGCTCGGGGACCGCGTCACCGCCCTCGAACTTCACCACCGCGGCGGGCGCGAGACGGTTCGCGCCGCGGCGTTCGTCGACGGCAGCGGGGACGGCGCGCTGCTCGCCGAGGCGGGTGCCGAGTTCAGGGTGGAGCCCGTCGAACGGCGTCAGACCAGCTCGCTGGTGTGCCGGTTCGGCGGCGTCGCCGAGGACGCGGACCTGTCCCGCGAAGGCACCCGGACCGCGGTAGCCGAGTACGCCACATCCGGCGGCGTCCAACTCCCGCGCGATTACGGGATCATGGTGCGACTGCCGATCACCGGCGAGATCATGGCGATCCTGGTGGACGAGCAGGTCGACGCACTGGACGCGGCGGCCCTGAGCCGCGACGAGGCCGGCGGACGCCGCCAGTCACGGCAGTATCTGGAGGCGCTGCGCAAGCATCTTCCGGGCTGGTCAGGCGCCCATCTGATCGAGACCGGGCCCCAGATGGGCATCCGCGAGACCCGCCACTTGGTGGGCCGCGCGAGCCTGACCGCCGAAGACGTTCTCACCTCGCGCAAGCAGCCGGACGAGTCGATCGCCCGCTGCGGCTGGCCCGTCGAGGACCACGCCGGCCGCGGCGTCACCCGCTACGCGCCGCTCGCCGAACAGAGCTGGTACGACGTGCCGTACGGCGCGATCTGCTCGTCCGATACGGACAACCTCTGGGCGGTGGGTCGCCTGACCAGTGCCCAGGCCGACGCATACGCGTCGGTGCGGGTCATGGGAACCGCCCTGGCCACCGGGCACGCGGCGGGCGTCGCCGCGGCCCAGTACGCCTCCGGCCGCCCGCACGACCTGCCCGCGATCCGAGCCGAACTGCGCGGCCAGGGCGCGATCGTCTGAACCGGCCCACCTCATGCCACCGGCGGCCCGCCCGCCACGCCTCGCCTCTCGCCTCGCCAGGACCGGGCCCACTTGTCTGTGCCGGGTCCTCCGTAACCTCTCCTGGCCTGCTCCTTCCGTAGTCCCTCTTGCCGATATCGGAGTCTCGACGATGAGTTCCGCTTCTTCTGCCCCGCCTCGCCCTGGCACGGCCGCGCCCTCCCGCTACCGCTGGGTCGTGCTCCTGCTGTGCTGGGCCGGGTTCACCATGACGTCCGTCGACCGCTCGACCTGGGGGCCCGCCTCAGCAGCCGTCAGCGAGTCCTGGGGAGTTCCACTTTCCGCCCTCGGGATCTTCGCCACCTGCTACTTCATCGGCTACGCGGTCTCCAACGCCATTGGTGGATTCCTGACCGACTGGGTCGGCAGCCGCCTTGTGCTCGGCGTCAGCCTGCTGGCCTCCGGCTCGCTCATGGTGGCGTTCGGCTCCACCTCTTCCGTCCCGGTCGGGTTGGCGGTGCAGGCGGCGATCGGGCTGTTCGCCGGGGTGGAATTCTCCGCCGGCATGAAGCTGATCACGACCTGGATGCCCGCCCAGGAGATCGGCCGCGCCAGCGGCATCTTCATGACTGCGACGTCGCTGGGCACCGTCGTCGCCAACGCGGTGGTGCCCACCCTGTCCAGCAGCGCCGGCTGGGGCGCCTCGTACCACTTCTTCGGCTCCGTGACCGTGGTGCTGGCCGTGCTGTGCGCGGTGTTCCTGCGCAACGGCCCCGTCACGGCCGAGCCGGACATGCCGACCGAACAGAGCGTCCGCAGACGGGTGTTGCCCGACATCAGGCCGCTGGCCCGCAATCGGGACCTGCTCCTGCTCGGTGCCGCCGGATTCGGCGGCCTGTGGGGTACGTACGGCTTCGTCACCTGGTCAAACACGCTGATGATCAAGGGAAGCGGAATCGGTCCCGTGGACGCGGGGATCGTCGTCGTGATCTTCTCGTCGATCGCGGTCGTCGTGAAGCCGCTCATGGGATGGGCCACCGACCGACTCGGCTATGGAATGCGCCTGCCGACCATGGCGATCCTGCTGCTCTTCAGCGCCACCCTGCTGGTCTTCGGCTCGCTGCACAGCTACGCGTTGTTCCTCCTCGTCGCACCCCTCCTGGGTATCGGCGCCTATGCCTACTCCGCACTCACCGCCGCGATGATCCCCGCCCTGTCCGGCAAAAGGCTGGCGGGTTCGGCAGCGGGAGCCTGCAACGCCGTCTGGCAGCTCGGCAGTGTCACCGTCCCGGCGGTCATCGGCCCGGTGTTCAGCGCGACGGGCTCGTTCGGTGCGGCCTTCGCCGTCCTCGCCGTCGGCCCGTTCCTCGGGGCGGTGGTGCTGCTGGGCGTTCGCGACGACCGACCTGGTCACACGGCACGGACGAGCGAGTTCTCGGCCAACAAGGACGCTCACGCTTCAGGACCATCTGGCCACTTTTCGCGACGTTGATCAGTCCGGACTCGGCCGCCCGCCCAGCCAGAGGGAGCACACCACCCTTGCGCAGCACTGCTCCCCTGAGCGATCAGGACGGGGCAGAACCGCCATCAACTGCCGTGCGCTGACGCCTGTAGTGGCGAGCCGCCCGGGCGCGGTTTCCGCATGACGGCTTGCACCACTCCTGCCGACCGTGGCTCTTGACGAAGTAGCGGACGCAGCGGGGCGCGGTGCAGGACCGCAACTGTGTGCGCTGCGGGCCACTGAGAAAGTCGATGGAGGCCCGGGCCAGGGCCGCGACAAGCCGAACGTGCGGATCATTCTCCGCCGACAGCAGTCGGGCGGTCGGGATTCCTTCGACGGGCCAGTCGATCTGCGGGGCGACCGGTTCCCGCGCGGCAGCCGCATTGATGTGGGCTGTCGCCTGGTCGGCGGCCATCAGGCGATGGGCGTCCGCCGGGCTGGGGGGAGCGGGACTGACCACTCGGGCGAACAGGGCCCGGACTGCCTGGCGAAGCTCGACGATCCCGAGCCTGAGGTCTTCATCCGCCGCGAGCTTCCCAGCCGGAATGTGACCGGCCAGCAGATCCCCCTGCTCTTGGATCCAGAGCGTTGTTCCCTCGACCGTGGCGAGGTCGTCGGCGACGCCGCCATCTCCGTCGTGGCGAATCGTGCTCGCCAGTTCCAAGGCCAGCCAGCGCTCCACAACGCATCCCCTTCCCTCTCGGTGCCCGGTCGTCAACCACTTGAACACATCCCTGCACACACCCTAAGGTTCCTAACGGAAAATTGAAAACTTCCGTTAGGTGGCTGGGTGCGACACCCGCCCCGACACACGAGGAGACTGCGAAATGACGCTGCTCGCGCACATCAGCGACCTGCACCTGGACGGCAGCCAGAGGGCGACCCGCCGCGCCACCCGCGTCATGGACTACTTGCGAGCCCTGCCCCACCCGGTCGACGCACTCCTGGTCACCGGGGACATTGCCGACCACGGAGAGGAGGCCGAGTACGAGGAGGCAGCCCAGCTCCTGACCGCCCCCTTCCCCGTGCTCACCTGCCCCGGGAACCATGACGCGCGACCGGCCTACCGCAAGGTCCTGCTCGGAGAGGCACCGGAACACGGCCCCGTCAATCAGGCCCACCACATCGCCGGCACCACCATCCTGATGTGCGACTCCACCATCCCCGGCCGCGACGAGGGACGCCTCGACGCCCAAACACTCGCCTGGATCGACACCACCCTCACTGCCCGGACGCAGGACACCCCGGCCCTGATCGCCTTCCACCAGCCGCCGGTCGAGCTCCATCACCCCCTGCCCGACTCCGGCATGCTCGAAGAGCCCGGACAACTGGCCGACTTGCTCGACGCGCACCCGCAGGTCGCCGCCGTCCTCACGGGCCACGCCCACACCGCGGCCGCCTCGACCTTCGCCGCGCGTCCGCTGATCGTCGGACCGGCCATCACCTGGACCCTGCGCATGCCCTGGGAGAGCGATCAGGCCGCAGACCGCGACCAGCCGCCCGGCCTTGCGTTCCACATCCTGTCCGACGACCGGCGCCTGACCACCCACTACCGCGTCGTGCTCTGATCCCCTCGCACGATCGGGAGGCAGTGGTCCATCCCTACGCCGTCGTGCGCCCCCGCAATCGCGAGGGACTATTCGACGGTGCGTGAAAGGATGCCGAGCGTCGCTCGCAGACCGGCCTCCGGGATCACCGGGAAGACCCCCGCCTCGCGGTACTTGTCGTCGATCTGGCTCCAGTCGTAGTACGACGTGACGGCCGTGCCTGAACCATGGGGTTCGAGACGGTATCCGTAGAGGTGACGGATGGGCGGCTGGATGGTGCCCGAGATCGTCCATTCCAGGAGGGCATCGCGTTCGTAGCGTGTGATGATCACGGTCACGTCATAGCGGCCCATGGGCAGGTCCCCCAACGCCTCCCGGTCCATGTGGACAACGAACTCGTCCCCGACCGCCCCCACGGGACCGCCCTCCGCGGACTGCAGCATCCCGGAGCTGTCGATGCTCACATGCCCCTGCGGCGACCGCAGCACATCAAAGATCGCAGAGGGGGACGCGGTGATCTGACGCGTGACTTCAAACCGTTCTGTCGTCATACCACCACCCTTGCACGCCTGCCTCACACGTCGCCCACCCCGGAGCAGAACGGGACCGATCTACGGCGAGGATCGCCGGCGTCACCAGAGGCCACCTGAGTTCGATGCGGCGATATCGCCCTGAGGCTCAGGGGCGTATCTCGCACAGGGACAGCAAGCAGAGGTTGCCGCCCTGGACCAGGCCGACACCCCCCTGAGTGCGATCAGAGGATCCGACGGAACAGCGGGAAAGCAGACACAGGTTGAAGCCCTGCGTTCCCCGGTAGCCGTCTGTCGTCGTGGCGGTCCGCTGGGGCTGGGAGAGCTGCTGGGAACCCGCGGTTTCACCCTTCATCGGCGCCGCGGAGGCCGACGCGGCCGTGGCTCCGGCAAGGCTCAGAATGACCATGCCGCCCGTCACCGCCATGCCGCGAAGGGCCCTGATCCGTCCTGGACGCTGCATCTGAATACGCTCCTCTGTTCTGGAATGTGACGGCGCGTGCGCGCCGATGCCTCAGCTTTGATCCGTAGACCTCCGGGGTCCGGATGGGTGCCCGGAGCCCTGACGAAGCGCACGCCCGAAATGCCCTCCCCGTCAGTAGAAACAGGACTCAATACGCAGTAGTAACAAATGGTGTTCTGAGTCACAGACCAATCCGAAGCCTCACGCGTCACGGATTCCCCACGAAAGCCGATGCATCGAGAACTTCGCGTGTGCATCGATCGTGGCGAGATCGGGAGGGTGGTCGACGGTGTCGGCACGCAGCACGTGGACCAGGAGCGAGCACATGGCTGACGATGGTTCCAAGAGGCTTCCGTTGACCGTCGCGCAGGAGTCGCTGTGGTTCGCCCATCACCTCCACCCCGGGGGAACCGACTTCACCATCGCTGAATATGTCGATGTGCAAGGGGAGTTGAATCTCTTCCAGCTGCGCCGGGCAGTGACTTTGGTGACGCAGGAGACGGATGCCCTGCGCACCACCGTGACCGACGACCCGGACGGCGGGACGGCCAGTCAGGTCGTCCATGCCAATCGGCCCCTCGGTGTCTCCTTTGTCGATCTGTCAGCGAATGCGAACGCGGAAACCGACGTCCACGTGCTGATGCAAAAGGACCTGTCGGTACCCATCGACATCGTCCACGGGCCCGTCACGGCCTTCATGCTGTTCCGGCTCTCCTCCTCTCGCCATGTGCTGTACATGCGTACGCACCACCTGGTCCTGGACGGTTTCGGGGCCGCAGTGGCGCTGAGCCGCATTGCCGAGACGTACGCGGCCCTCGTCGCCGGAGTCGAGGTCGCGGCTGCCCCGCTCCCCTTGGAGCCCCTGGTGACCGAGGCACGGCAGTACGCGACGTCGACAGCCGGTGCCGAGGACGGGGCGTACTGGCGCGGCCAGTTGGACGGCACCGCGAGCGTGGAACGTCTTACGGACAGCGAGGCACGACCGGGTGCGAAAGTCCTGCGGTGCTCGGTCACGCTGGACGGCGTGCGGTGGCGGCGGTTGCGCGACGGGGCACGCCTCGGACGGGTGGCATGGCCGGCACTGTTCGTGGCCGGCATGGCCGTCTACACACACCGGATGCGAGGCGCGGAGGACCTTCTCCTGGGGATGCCGGTGACAGGCCGTCGAAGCAGGGTGGCGCGGCAGACACCGGGAATGATGTCCCAGATAGTGCCGCTGCGACTGCGCCTGACCCCGGCGGACACAGCCCGTGACCTGCTGCGCCAGGTGCACACCACCATGCGCGGCGCGCTGCGTCACCAGCGCTTTCCGACCGAGCAACTGCGCCGCGAGCGTGGCCTGGTGAGGGGCGAGCCGTTGACGGGGCCGTCCGTCAATGTCCTCGCCTTCGAGGAGAATCTCCAGTTCGGGCCCGCGACAGGAACCCTGCACAATCTGAGCCTTGGCCCGGTGGAGGACCTCACCCTCGCCGTTCACCCCGCTCCCGGCGGTCTCGGTGCCCGCGTCGACATGCTCGCCAACGCGGCGCTCTACGACGAGGAGGCGGTGGCCGGACATCTGGAGCGCGTCACATGGCTGGTCGAGCAACTCCTCGACGACCTGGACCGGCCGCTCGGCGGTCTGGAACTCCTCGGCGCCGAGGGGCAAGCCCGGTTGCTGGATCAGGGCACCGGCGAAGGCGCCGCACCGTCCTGTGGAACGGGTCGGAGCGGTCTGACCGACCAGGCCACGCTGCCGGAGGAACTGGCCCGGCTGGCGCGGGAGATACCCGAGGCTCCGGCCGTGGACGACGGCGTACGCACTCTGACCTTCGCCGAGCTGCATCAGGCAGTCGAAGCGGCGGCATCGGCTCTGCGGGCCGACGGGGCCGGTCCCGGCACGACGGTGGCGGTCGCCCTGCCGCGTTCGGTGGACACGGTGGTGGCGTCACTCGCTGTGCTGCGCAGCGGCGCCGCGTACATGCCGGTGGACGTGTCCTACCCGGTCGAGCGCATCGCCTATCTGCTGGCGGACGCCGAGCCCGTGATCGTGGTCTGCGAGCCCGACGCGGCCGTCGCGGGTCTGGCACCCGACAGCACCGTGGTGCGCGGTCCGTCGTGGGACCTCGACGCTGTGCCCGACGGCCCTCCCTTCGCGGGGCCGCGTGGCGGCGATGCCGCCTACCTCATCTACACATCGGGTTCGACGGGCCGGCCGAAGGGCGTCGTGGTCGAGCACCGCTCGATCAGCAACCTGCTGGCTCATCACCGCGGTGAATCGCATGCCCAGGCCGCGGCGGAGAAGGAAGGTCGGCTGCGTGTGGCGCTCACCGCGGCCACGTCCTTCGACGCGTCCTTCGATCCGCTGCTGTGGATGCTGAGCGGCCACCATCTGCACATCGTCGACGATGCCACGCGCCGCGATCCCGAGGCCCTGGTCCACTTCCTGCGCACCACCCGCATCGACGTCATCGAGACCACCCCCAGCTTCCTGCACCAGCTGCTGGCCGCCGGGCTCACAGCCGACAGCGGGGCGTGGGAGCACCGTCCCACGGTCATCGCACTGGGCGGCGAGCCGGTCCATGAGGAGCTGTGGCAACGCCTGGCCGCAGACGGGGAATTGCTGGTCCACAACTTCTACGGGCCGACCGAGACGACGGTGGACGCGGTCACCGCCCGCGTCGTCGGCGGAGTGCCCACGATCGGGCGGCCGGTCGCCGGCACTCGCGCCTACGTGCTGGACGCGGCGCTGCGCCTGCTGCCGCGCGGAGCGACCGGCGAGCTCTACCTGGCGGGCGCCGGAGTGGCGCGCGGGTACGCGGGCCGGCCCGGTCTGACAGCCGACCGGTTTCTCGCGGACCCCTTCGGCGGCCCGGGTGAACGCATGTACCGCACCGGGGATCTGGTGCGCTGGCACGAGAGCGGGTCCCTGCAGTTCGTCGGCCGCAGCGACGACCAGGTGAAACTGCGCGGCCACCGAGTGGAACTCGGTGAGATCGAATCGGCGCTCCTCGCGCTTCCGGGCGTCGCCGGGGCCGCGGTGACGGTGAACGCCGCGCGGCCCGGCGAGGAGTTGCTGGCCGCCTACCTCGTGCCCGCAGCGGACACGTCCGGCGCCCAGGTGCGCGACGACCCGGGTCAGCTGCGCGACGCGCTGTCGGCGCAACTGCCGCCTTACATGGTGCCCGCGGCCTACTCGGTCCTCGATCGGCTCCCTTTGACGCCGAACGGAAAGCTCGACACCGCAGAACTGCCGCAACCGACGGCAGCGGCGGCAGGCCCCCGGATCATGCCTCGCACCGCCTCCGAACAAGCTGTCTGCGCGGCGATGGCGGAGGTCCTCAACCTGACCGCGATCGGTCGGGACGACGACTTCTTCGCCCTCGGCGGTCACTCGCTCCTGGCCACTGGCCTGCTGTCCCGGCTGGCGGCACGGACCGGAGTCCGGCTGCCGGTCCGAGCGCTGTTCGAGGCTCCGACGGTCGCCGCCCTGGCCGAGCGCGTGGACACACAGACCGAACAGAGCCGGCGTACAAGGACGCAGCACGATCCGACTTTCGGGACGCGCCCTGCGCGGCTCCCCCTGTCCGCGGGCCAGCAACGTCTGTGGATGCTTGAGCAGATGGGCGAGGGCGGGGAGCGCTACCACATCCCCGTAACGGTCCGGCTCGACGGCGAACTCGACGTGGCCGCCCTGCGAGCCGCCTTCTTCGATCTGCTCGCGCGGCACGAGAGCCTTCGCACGGTGTACCGGGAGGACGATCAGGGGCCGCACCAGGTCGTACTGCCTGCCGAGGCGTGCGGCATCGAGCTGCTGTGCACCTCAATGCCCCTGGCCGACGGGGCTACACACGTGGCACAGCCCCGGTTCGACCTCGCCCGACAGCCTCCCGTGCAAGCCCTCCTGCTCACTCATGATCAAGGGGACGGCGCCGGCCGCACCCATCTCCTGGTGCTGACGTTCCACCACATCGTCACCGACGGCTGGTCGATGGGTCCCCTGGTACGCGATCTCAGCTCGGCCTACCAGGCGCGGGCCGGCGGAGAGCCGCCGCAGTGGCAGCCGCTGCCCGCCCAGTACCCGGACTACGCGCTGCGCCAGCGCGCCCTGCTCGGCGACCCGGACGCCCCCGACTCCCTCGCCGCGACACAACTGGTGGACTGGCGCGCGGCCCTGGAGGGGCTACCGCCCGAGCTACCTCTGCCCTGCGACCGGCCGCGACCGGAGCGCGCCACATTTCGTGGCGGCCGGGTCCCGATGCGGCTCGACGCCGCTGAGCACGGCGCGCTCGTCGCGCTCGCGCGCGAGGCGCACGTCAGCCCGTTCATGGTCCTGCACGCGGTGCTCGCCACTTTGCTGCATCGCTTGGGTGCGGGTGACGACATCGTCGTCGGCACTCCGGTGGCAGGACGCGACGAGGAAGCGTTCCACGATGTCGTGGGCTTCTTCGTCAACACCCTTGTCCTGCGGGTCGACGCGGCAGGCGACGTCGCCTTCCGCGAGCTGCTGGAACGGGTGCGGGAGACGGACCTGGGCGCCTACAGCCGTCAGGATCTGCCCTTCGAACAGCTGGTGGAGGCTCTCGCCCCACCGCGGTCCCTCTCGCGCCATCCCCTCTTCCAGGTCATGCTCGCCCTCAACAACACCGCCGCTCCGCGGCTCGACCTCCCCGGGGTACGAGCGGCGGTGCTCCAGCCCGAACGGACGACTGCGAAGTTCGACCTCACCTGGGACTTCACCGAGCTGCACGATGCGGACGGTCTCCCCGTCGGCCTGTCGGGCGAACTGGAGTACAGCGCCGAGCTGTTCGACGAAAGCACGGTCCGGCGCTTCGCGGACCACTTCGTGCGTCTGCTGCGCTCCGCTCTCGCCGCTCCCGGGCGACGGCTGAGCGAGCTGGAAATGCTCACGGCCGACCAGCGCCACGCGGCTTTGGACACGGCCCGGACGCCTGGTGCCACGGCCCAGGGGCCCCAGCTGGTGCACAGTATCTGTGACGTGCTGGAGACGCAGGCCGCCGTCACGCCAGGGCGCATCGCCGTGGCCGACGGTCGGCACACGGTCTCCTTCGGTGAACTGACAGCCGAACTGCACGGCATCGCCCGGCGTCTGATGGCCGAAGGGGTGCGTCCAGGTGATCGCGTCGCGGTGGCCCTGCCCCGTTCCGTACGTCAGATCGCGGCCGTCTTCGGCGTCCTGCGGGTCGGCGCGGTGTACGTTCCCCTCGATCCCGCGCACCCCAAGGAACGCAACGCGCAGATCCTTCGGTCCGCGCAGCCCGCGCTCCTGATCACCGAACGGGCCGTCGCCGCCGGCCTGCCGGCCTCCGGTACGCCCGCGCTATATCTGGACGAGACGCACGCCGACCCTGCGGAAGATGTGCTGCCGCTGGACGGGCCCCGGGGCTCCGATCCCGCGTACGTGCTGTACACCTCCGGCTCCACCGGCAGGCCCAAGGGTGTGGTCGTCGAACACCGTGCGCTCGCGAACCTGCTGCGCCACCACGGGCGCACGCTGATCGAGCCCGCCGAACGGGCCAACAACGGTCGGCCCCTGCGCGTGGCCCTGACCGCGGCCGCGACCTTCGACGCGTCGTGGGATCCGCTGCTGTGGATGGCCGCCGGACACGAGCTGCACCTCGTCGACGACCGGAGCAGGCGGGACCCGGAGGCGCTGGTTCAACTGCTGCACGAGCGGCGGGTCGACGTGATCGAGACGACGCCGTCCTTCCTTGAGCAGCTGCGGATGTGCGGCCTGTTCGCACCCGGCAGGCCCTGGCCGCGCGTGGTGGCGCTGGGCGGCGAGCCGGTGCGGGAGAAGCTGTGGCGGGAGCTGGCGGAACTGCCCGGTGTGGCCGTGTGGAATCTCTACGGGCCGACCGAAACGACCGTGGACAGTGTCATCGCCCGGGTCACCCCCGGTTCCGCACCCGGCATCGGCCACGCGGTCTCCGGAATGCGCGCCCGGGTCCTCGACGCGCGGCTGCGCCCCGCGGCGCCGGGCGTCACGGGTGAGCTGTATCTGGCCGGTGCCGGCGTGGCCCGGGGCTATGACGGCGCGACCGGCCTGACCGCCGACCGGTTCCTCGCCGACCCCTACGGTCCTCCGGGCAGCCGGATGTACCGGACCGGCGACCTGGTGCGCCGTCGGCCGGACAGTTCGCTGGTCTTCTTGGGCCGAACCGACTCCCAGGTCAAGGTGCGCGGATTCCGTGTCGAGACGGGAGAGGTGGAGGCCGCCCTCACAGCCCATCCGGCTGTCCGGCAGGCCGTCGTGACCGTCCTCGACGCTGCGGACGGTGCCAGGCTGGTGGCCTGGGCCGTGCCGGAGACCGGCGCGGAGCCGAAGGCCGCCCAGCTGCGCGCGTTCGTCGGCGACCGGCTCCCGGCCTATATGACGCCCTCTCACATCGTGACGGTGGCGAACATCCCCCTGACGGTGCACGGAAAGACCGACTTCGCGGCCCTTCCCGCGCCGGACGCCGCGGCGGACGAGCAGGGCGAGGCTCCGCGCACTCCGCAGGAGGAGATTCTCTGCGCGTTGTTCGCCGAGTGCCTGGGCACCGGGTCCCTGAGCCGGGACGCGGACTTCTTCGCGCTCGGCGGCCACTCGCTGATGGCCACCCGCATCGTCAACCGCGTCCGGAACGCCTTCGGCGTCGAGATCCCGGTCCGCGCCCTGTTCGAGGACCCCACACCGGCCGGACTGGCCCGGCACCTCGACGGCGCCGCACGCGGCCGTCCGACCCTGCACGCCCGGACCGACCGCCCGGCGGACCTGCCCCTGTCCTTCGCGCAGCAGCGGCTCTGGTTCCTCAACCGGATGGACTCCGGCGACGCCTCGTACAACCTGCCCATGGCCGTGGCTCTGCGGGGGCGGCTGGACGTGCCCGCACTGCGCGGTGCGCTCGGCGACGTGGTCGTCCGGCACGAGAGCCTGCGCACGGTCCTGCGTGACGGATCGGGCCGGTCCGGGAGCCCGGCCCAGCGCATCCTGTCCCCCGGGGAGGCCATGCCCGACCTCCCTGTCACCTTCACCGATGCCGACCAGGCGCCTGAGCTGCTGCACAGGGCGGCCCGCAGGGGCTTCGATCTCGCTACAGACCTCCCGGTGCGCGCCGAGCTCGTGCGGACCGGCGCCAAGGAGCACGTTCTTCTGTTGGTCGTGCACCACATCGCGGCCGACGGCTGGTCCATGGGGCCGCTGGCCCAGGACCTGGCAGCCGCCTACGCCGCACGAATAGCCGGCCGTACCCCGGACTGGACTCCGCTTCCGGTCCAGTACGCGGACTACGCCCTGTGGCAGCGCGAACTGCTGGGCAGCCCCGACGACCCCGACAGCGTCCACGCACGCCAACTCGCCCACTGGCAGCAGACGTTGACCGACGCCCCCACCGAACTCGCCCTGCCCACGGACCGGCCGCGGCCCGCAGTGGCCTCGGGGCACGGAGGTCGCGTCGCCCTGCCCCTCACCAGGGATGACGGGCGACGGCTGACGGAGCTGGCCCGCCACGAGGGCTCCAGTGCCTTCATGGCCCTGCACGCTGTGCTCGCCGCGTTGTTGGACCGCTTCGGCGCGGGCGAGGACATCGTCGTCGGCACACCCGTCGCCGGCCGCACCGACGAGGCCCTCACCCCACTGGTGGGCTTCTTCGTCAACACACTGACCCTGCGGGTCCACACCGACGGCGACCCGGACTTCCGTGGTCTGCTGCACCGCACCCGCGAAGCCGATCTGGCCGCTTACGCGCACCAGGACCTGCCCTTCGAGTCGCTCGTGGAGCACTTGGCGCCACCGCGGTCCCTGTCCCGGCACCCGCTCTTCCAGGTCATGCTCTCCCTGAACAACGCCTCGCGCCCGGCACTTGACCTTCCCGGTCTGCACGCCGCAGTGCAGGGCGTGGACACAGCCGCCGCCAAGTTCGACCTGTCGTTCAACTTCTCGGAGCAGGCCGGCAACGGAGAACTGACCGGCGAGCTGGAGTTCTCACACGGCCTGTTCGACACGGCGTCGGCGCAGTTGCTGGCCGACTCCTTCGTCGCTCTGCTGCGGCTCGTCGTCGCGGAGCCGGACACCCGGTTGTCCCGGCACGATCCCCTCGACCGGGACACCGAGCGGCCGGGCACATCTGGGCCGCAGTGCGCGCCCCGGCATCCGACGGTGGTGGCGGGCTTTGCGGCGACGGCGGCCACGATGCGCAGCAGCGACATCGCGGTGCGCTGCGGCAGCCAGGCGCTGTCCTTCGCGGAACTGTCCCAGAACAGCGCCCGACTGGCCCATCTCCTCCGGGCGCACGGCGTGGGCCCGGACCGTACCGTCGCGGTGCTGCTGCCGCGCTCCACCGAATCCCTGAGCGCTCTGCTCGGTGTGCTGGCGGCCGGCGGCACGTACGCGCCGCTGGACGACGCTTTGCCGCACGCGCGCGTGGCCGCCGTACTGGAGGATGCTCAGCCCGACGTGGTGCTGGCAACCAGTGAGACCGCCGGCCGGGTTCCCTCCGGGTCGTGGCAGGTGGTCCTGCTGGACTCCCCCGACACCCGGACGGTCCTGGCCGCTCTGCCCGGCGAGGCCCCGCCCGAGAGTGCGCCCGGCCCCCGGGACGCGGCCTACGTGCTGCACACCTCGGGCTCCACCGGGCGCCCCAAGGGCGTCGTCGTCGAACACCGGTCGCTGGCCCAGCTGTGGGAGCACCACCGGCGAACCCTGTTCACGCAGGCGGCGCCCGACGGCCGCAGGCTGCGGGTGGCGCTGACCGCCTCGCTGTCCTTCGACGCCTCCTGGGATCCCGTCCTGTGGATGCTGGCCGGACACGAGCTCGTCGTCGTGGACAACGACACCCGCCGCGATCCGGCCGCCCTCGTACGGGCCGTGCGCGAGGAGCGCATAGACGTGCTGGAGACCACGCCCAGCCACGCGGCCGCGCTCCTGGACGCCGGACTGTGCGACGCCACGGAATCCGCACACCGCCCGGCCGTCCTGGCGCTCGGCGGCGAGGCCGTGCCACCCGGCCTGTGGCGGCAACTGCGCGAGGTGGCCGGCCTCACCGTCTGGAACCTCTACGGTCCCACCGAGGCCACTGTCGACACCTTGTACGCTCCCTTGCACGAGACAGAGCGGCCTGTGCTCGGCCGCCCTGTCGCCGGGACCCGCTGCTACGTCCTCGACCGTCACCTGCGGCCCGCCGCACCCAACGCGACCGGCGAGCTGTACCTCGCGGGCGCCGGTCTGGCACGCGGCTACCTCGGACGTCCCGCCGAGAGCGCCGCGCGCTTCGTCGCGGATCCGTTCGGCCCGCCGGGCGAGCGGATGTACCGCACCGGTGACCTCGTACGCCGCTGCACCGACGGCCAACTGGAGTTCACGGGCCGGGCCGACGGCCAGCTGAAGGTACGCGGTTTCCGGGTGGAGCCCGATGAGATCGTCGCTGTACTCGAGCGACAGCCCGGCATCGCACGGGCGGCAGTGGTGCTGCGTTCGGTGGGCGCTCAGGAGGCGCACGGTACGGAGCAGTTGGTCGCCTACGTGGTGCCCCACGACGACGCCGGGCCACTCGGTCCGGACGGCCACGACCTGGACCGGTTGCGCGCGGCCGTCGCCGCCGAACTGCCCGGGTACATGGTCCCTGCCGCGTTCGTCCCGCTCGGTTCGCTCCCCCTGACCGCGAGCGGCAAGCTCGACCGTCGAGCCCTTCCGGCACCCCGGGACGGGCAGGGAGCCCGTGGCGCGGGTCGGCCTCCGGCCGGGCCTCGTGAGGACCTTCTGTGTGCGCTGTTCGCAGAGGTTCTGGGCATGGAACGGTGCTGGGCCGACGACGACTTCTTCGCGCTGGGCGGCCATTCCCTGCTGGCAGCACGTCTGTTGGCCCAGGTGCGTGACGCCACCGGCACGGACCTGGGCATCCGGGCGCTGTTCGAGGCTCCCACCCCGGCCGGTCTCGCGACCGCGCTGGCTCGACGCGAGGCGGAGTCCGGCGACGCCCGCGCGGAGGCGGACCTGGACTCCCTGCTGCCGCTGCGCGTCAGCGGCAGCCTCGCGCCACTGTTCTGCGTGCATCCGGCCGGCGGTCTGGCCTGGTCCTACGCCGGGCTGCTGCAGCACGTCGCCGACCGGCCGGTCTACGGACTCCAGACACCCAACCTGGATGGCACCCGGCCCTTCCCCGAGAGCATCGAGGCGATGGCCGCCCATTACATCGACCAGGTGCGCACCGTGCAGCCGCACGGCCCCTACCGGCTGCTCGGCTGGTCCTTCGGCGGCAACGTCGTCCAGGAGATCGCCGTCCAACTCCAGGCAGCAGACGAGGAGGTGGCGCTGCTGGCGGTGATGGATGCCTTCCCTGTGCCGCCCGCCGACGGTCTGGAGGACGCCGGCCGCGATGTCGTCTTCCGCGCCCTGCTCACCGCGCTCGGCCTCGACATCTCCGCCTGGGACGCCGACGCCCCGCTCGACGCGTCAGCAGTGCGGGACGCGCTGCGGGACACCGGCAGTCCTCTCGGCGCCTTGGAGCCGGCCACCATCGAGGCGATGGTCGGCAACTTCGCCGCCCAGGCCCGCCTCATGCGCAGTTACGCACCGCGCGCCTTCCGCGGTGACGTGCTCTTCTTCCGCGCCACGGAGGAAGACCCCGCGAACGGTCTCGTGCCTGCCCTGTGGGATCCGTACATCGACGGAACCCTCCAGGTGCACGACGTGCCGTGCGGCCACGCCCAGATGCTCCGCCCCGACTCGCGGGCCCTCATCGGCCCCGTCCTCGACGCGGCACTGCGCGCCACCTGAACCACTCACTCCACCGTCACGAAAGAGAGCCCCCCAGATGACCAACCCGTTCGACAACCCCGCCATCCAGCACCGTGTCCTGATCAACGACGAGGGCCAGCACTCCCTGTGGCCCGAGTTCGCCGACGTCCCCGAGGGCTGGCACGTCGTCCACGGACCCACGACCCGCGAGGCATGCGTCGCCTACGTCGACGTCCACTGGACGGATCTCACGCCCCGCAGCGCTCTGGCATCGCGGTGAGCGCACAAGGAACGCGTCTGCTCAGCCCGCTCAGGCAGCCCCTCCCGCACCACGAACACACGGGTCGGGGGGCGGCACGCCCCAGAGGGCAGGACACCATTGTGGCGGAGGGCCTCACGCGCAGTTTCGGGAACCGCCAGGCACTCGCGGGCATCGACCTGCGGGCGCCGGCGGGCAGCGTACTCGGCCTCCTCGGCCCCAACGGCGCGGGTAAGACCACCACGGTGCGCATCCTCACCACCCTGCTCCGCCCGGACGGGGGCCGTGCCCTCGTCGCCGGCCACGACGTGTGCGAGGCACCGGAAGCCGTGCGCGAACGCATCGGCCTGTCGGGGCAGTACGCCGCCGTCGACGAGCGGCTCACCGCCCGCGAGAACCTCTACCTCGTGGCCCGGCTCTACGGCATGGGCCGCACAGCAGGTCGCCGCCGCGTCGGTGACCTGCTCGACCGGTTCACGCTCAACGAGGCAGCCGACCGGCCCAGCGGCAGCTTCTCCGGCGGCATGCGCCGCCGTCTCGACCTGGCCGGCGCTCTCATGGCACGCCCTGCCGTCGTCTTCCTCGACGAGCCCACCACCGGGCTCGACCCGCGCGGCCGCACCGACACCTGGCAAGCCGTGCACGACCTGGTGGCCGACGGCACCACCGTCCTGCTCACCACCCAGTATCTGGAGGAAGCCGACCAACTCGCCGACTCCATAGCCGTCATCGACGACGGCCGCGTCATCGCCCGAGGCACCGCGCACCAGCTCAAGGACGCCGTCGGCGGAGACCGCATCACCCTCCGCCCCGCCGACGCACGAACCACCGCGGCGATCGCCGAACTCCTGGCAGGGCTGAGCCCGTACCAACCGGAGGTGGACCGACGGACGGGGCTGGTCTCCATAGCAACCGACAACGGCGCCGCCGACCTGCAACAGGCCCTTACCGCCCTCCAGTCGGCACGGCTCACCGTGCGGGACGTGTCGCTGGCGCCCCCCACCCTCGATGACGTGTTCCTCGCACTGACCGGCAAACCTCAGACCCGCCCCACCTCCACGGACATGCCGGATGCAGAGGAACTCGTACAGCTCGACGGACCCGGCGGAAGCGCACAGCCGGAAATCCGCGACGGACGACGGAGCCGCACCGGCCGCAAGAAGGGAGCCCACGCATGGCGACGATGAACCTGGCCCCGCACAAACGGACCGGCCTGCTCCGCCCGGCCCGTGACGGCCTGTTGATCGCCGAGCGCAACCTCATCAACCTGCGCCGCACACCGGGAGCGGTCATCGCCGCACTCATCCAGCCACTCATGTTCGTCCTGCTGCTCGCCTACGTCTTCGGAGGCAGCCTCGGTGGCGCCCAGTACCGCACGTTCTTGATGGGCGGCATCTTCGCCCAAGCCGTGACGTTCAACGCCTCGTTCACAGCCATCGGGCTCGCCGCCGACATGGACAAGGGCATGATCGACCGCTTCCGCGCACTGCCCATGCCGCGCGGCTCCGTCATCCTCGGCCGCACCCTGTCCGACCTGGCCATGAGCACCGTCACCCTCATCGTCACCTCCCTGTGCGGACTGCTGGTCGGCTGGCGCATCGAGGGCTCCGTCGCAGGGGCTGTGACCGCCTACGCCCTGATCCTGCTGTTCGCCTTCGCCATGTCCTGGGTCGGAGCGACCATCGGGCTCATGGCCCGCAGCGTCGAAGTCGCACAGAGCGCCGGACTCATCTGGCTGTTCCCCGTCACCTTCGTCTCCGGCGCCTTCGTCTCCATCACCACGATGCCCGGCCCGCTGCGCACCATCGCAGAGTGGAACCCCGTGTCGGCGACCGCCACCGCGACCCGTTCCCTCTTCGCGAACGAGGCGCCGGCGGCGATAACGCCACCTCATTCCTGGCCCGTCCAACACGCCACCGCATACGCCCTGTTGTGCGCATGCGCCATCATCGCGATCTTCATGCCTTTGGCGATCAGCAGGTACCGGAGGATCGCTCGACGCTGACGGAGGTGGGCGTCGCGGGCCAACACCCCTGACGCAGCGCACCTGGGCCGACAGCCGTTCACAGGAGGGCGACAGCTTGCTCATACCCTGTGCATGGACAGGTCAAGAACGCTGCGGGCATGCATGGACACGTACCCCGCAGCCCTGAAGTCGAGCGCACCCGCCGCTGGTTCATGAACAAGGCACTGCTCGCCGGCGGTGTGGCCGCCGTCGCCACCATGACCGGCTGCTCCGCGAACTCCTCCGACTCCGCGCAGGCCTCCGCGTCCTCCGGTCAGCCCTCGGGGATGCCCTCGGGCGGACCGGGCGGGCCGGGAGGCGGCGCCGGCGGCATGGGGCCGGGCGCCGCCGAGGTGAAGTACGACGACTTCAAGGGTCTGACCACCGATGGCAAGGTCGTCGACGACCTGTACTCGGTCCACTCCACCGGCGTCTCGACGACGGCCGTGGTGCAGGCCGCGCAGAAGCTCCTCGACGGGCTCTCCGCGAAGCAGCGCCGCTCGTGCACGTTCGACGTGGACGACGACGAGTGGCTGGCCTGGAGCAATGTCGACGGGTACGAGCGCGAGGGCGTCCGCATGGGCGACATCACCGCCGCTCAGCGGAAGTTGGGTTACGCGTTGCTCGGCAAGGCCCTCTCGGCCGACGGTCTCACGCAGACCCGCAACATCATGAAGCTCAACGGCTTCCTCGGCGAGTACAGCGGCGGCAACAAGGACACCCTCACCGAGGGCGCGTACTTCTTCACCTTCATGGGCACCCCGTCGACCACGAAGCCGTGGGGTTTCCAGTACGAGGGCCACCACGTCGTGATCAACTACTTCGTGCTCGGTGACCAGGTCGTGATGACGCCGACGTTCATGGGCTCCGAGCCGACGAAGGCCACGTACAAGGGCGAGAAGATCCAGCTCTTCAAGCCGGAGACGCGGGCGGGGCTCACGATGATCCGCTCGCTGTCCCAGGCGCAGCGCGCCAAGGTCATCGACTCCAAGAAGGAGAAGAGCGGCACCGACATGATCGCGGGCGCAGGCCAGGACAACCTGAAGCTCGCCTACGCGGGTCTGCCCGGCTCGAAGATGACGAGCGCGCAGCGTCAGAAGCTGCTCGACCTGGTCGGGGTCTACATCGGTTACATGGACGAGGGGCACGCGGAGGTGAGGATGAAGGAGGTGGAGGAACACATCGAGGCGACCTACTTCTACTGGCTCGGCAGCACCAAGGACTCCTCGGCCTTCTACTACCGCGTGCACAGTCCCGTGGTGCTCATCGAGTACGACGCGCAGTCACCGCTCGCGTACGGCACCAAGTCCGGTGCCCAGTCGGGCTCCAAGCCCGGAGACGGGAACGCCGGCGGCCCGCCAAGTGGTGAGCCCAGTGGTCAGCCCAGTGGTGCACCGTCCGGCGGGCCGGGTGGTGGTATGGGGGGAGGTAAGCCGACGCAGCAGCACATCCACACCATCATCCGGACTCCGAACGGCGGAGACTACGGCGTGGACCTGCTCAAGCTCCACCTCGAGACCGACCACTGAGCCACTGACACCTTCGGCGATGCATCGGCGCGTAGAGATCGTGCAGCCGGTCGGCCTGGTGGTGGTCCACGAGATGGGCGTGCTCGGCGACCGGCGCCTCGATCTGCGCACGGGTCGCGGCTTCGACGGCCGCCTGTCACGCGGCTCACGGCAGGGGCGTCCGTTCCAGCGGACGCCCTTAATGCGTTGACAGCGCCGGATGCCACTTGGAACATCGCCCCTGCCCAACCATGCCGTGCCCACCTGAGAGAAACGGACTTCATCATGCGCCAACTCGTGTGCCCCGCCGTCGCCGTCGACCTGCACACGAGGAGCCATGAACCGTCCGCACTCTCCCGCCCCAGCACACCATGACACCGGTCCCGCCGACGCGGAGCCCAGCGCCCGGCGGCTCAATCTGGGCGTGGTGGCCCACGTCGACGCAGGCAAGACCAGTCTGACCGAGGCGCTGCTGCATGTCGGCGGTGCCATCGAACAGGTCGGCCGGGTGGATGACGGCACGACCCAGACCGACACCCTGTCCCTGGAGCGGCAACGCGGCATCACGATCCGCTCCGCCGTCGCGGCCTTCGCGATCGACGACGTCACCGTCAACCTCGTCGACACCCCGGGCCACCCCGACTTCATCGCCGAGGTCGACCGCTCGCTGGCTGTCCTCGACGGCGCGGTCCTGGTGCTGTCCGCCGTGGAGGGCGTGCAGGCCCAGACCATCGTGCTGTACCGGGCGCTGCACCGTCTCGGCATCCCCGTGGTCTTCTTCGTCAACAAGATCGACAGGGCCGGCGCCGCGCCCGAGAGGGTCCTGGAGGGAATCCGGAGCCGTCTGAGCACGGCTCTCGTACCGCTCGGCCACGTGCACGCCCCCGGCACGGCCGCAGCCGAGGCCACACCATGCGCATGGAAGGACCCCGTCGAGTCGGAGCGCCTGACGGAGTTGCTCGCGGACCACGACGAGGATCTGCTCGAGGACTGGCTCGCCCGCGATCGCCCCATCGGAATGCAGCGGCTCCGTGCAGCCCTCGGACGCCTCGCTCGTGCCGGTGTTGTCCACCCGGTTCTGTTCGGCTCGGCCCGGACCGGTGCGGGCGTCCGTCCGCTGATCGAATCCGTCACCGACCTGCTGCCGGTTGCCGCCGCCGACGACCACGCACCGGCGGCGGCACAGGTGTTCAAGGTCGAACGCTCGAAAGGGCAGCGCGTGTGCACGGTGCGGATGCGTACCGGGACGCTCAAGGTCCGCGACCGGGTGTCGCTCGGCGATGACCGGGCGGCCACCGTAACGGGCATGGAGGTCTTCAAACCCGGCGGGGCCATGCCGTGCGACCATGCGACGGCCGGTGAGATCGTCCGGATCCGGGGCCTCGACGGCGCTCGGATCGGAGACTGGATCGGGCGCCGCCCACCTGCCGCCTCCGCGGCGACAGCACTGCCGGAGCCGGGCTTCGAGACCAGAGTGGTTGCCCAAGACCCCGCCCGGCAGGGCGAGTTGCACAGGTCCCTGGCCGAACTCGCGGACATCGACCCGCTGATCGGCCTGCGGCCCGAGCGCGGTGCCGCACGGATCAGGATCTACGGCGAGGTGCAACAGGAGGTCCTGGCGGACACACTCGCGGCCGAATACGACATCGCCGTCGACTTCCGGGACACCGGCGTGGTCTGCGTCGAACGACCGTCGGCGACCGCCAGCGCCGCGCTGCGCATGGGCGACGCCGGCCACCGGTACAGCTACACGCTCGGCGTGACCGTGGAACCGACCGCGCCCGGCACCGGAGTCGAACTCGTCGTCGCCGCGGCCCGGTCCACGCTGCCCCTGCACGTGTACGGCAACGTCGACGGTTACCGGACCGCACTGCTGGAGTACCTCCACGAGCCCTTGGCGGTCGGCCCGCACGGCTGGCGGGTGACCGACGCACGGATCACCGTCACCGAAAGCGGCTACCAACCGCCGGCACCGCAGGCCGCAGAGGTCAGACGCACCACCAACCTGGTGGTTCGCGAGGCACTCCAACGGGCCGGGACGAACATCTGTGAACCCGTCGACCGGTTCGTCCTCGAAACTCCAACAGAGGACCTGTCCCCCGTACTCGCTCTGCTGGCCCACCACAGCGGTGTCCCCGAGACACACCAGACCACCGGCCCCCTCACCGTGGTCACTGGAACCCTGCGGAAGGCGGAAGTGCACGCAGTACGCGGAGGGTTGCACGGCGCGGCTCGCGGCGAGGGCGTTCTTGACTCCGTCCACGACTCCTATCGGCCCGTACGAACCACTGGAAGAAGGCATGACTGACGCTCCCAGAGCGGCGCCCTGACCCACCTCGGCGCACACTCGCGCATCGGTCAGATGACCGATGTCGTGCCCTGCGGCCAGACCTACTGTCCCCTGCATGAACAGCAGCAGGAGTGGTGGCCATGGGCTGGACGGCAAAACCGCAGTGATCACGGGTGCGGCCGGCGGTATCGGTGCCGCCGCCGCTGAGCGGCTGGCACGCCTCGGAGCCCTCGTGGTGCGTGCCGACGTCCAGTACGCGGAGGGCGGAGAGCGGCCGGACCGTGTGCACCTCGATGTCACCGATCCCGCGTCGTGGAACCGGTTGCGTGACATTGTCCGCCGCGAGTTCGGGCCGGTCGACCTGCTGGTGAACAACGCCGGTGTCAGCGCGCGGGCGGACCTGCTCGGCACCAGCGACGAGGACTTCACGCGCGTGCTGGCGGTGAACGCGTTCGGCCCGTGGCGAGGCATCAAGACCTTCGCCGACGACCTGGCCCGTACCCGAGGTGTCATCATCAACGTCGGCTCGATCTACGGTGTCACCACCCCACCCGCCGGCGACGGCACGGTCCCGTCCTCGGTCGCGTACCAGATGAGCAAGGCCGCGGTGCACCAGCTCACCAAGGTGGCCGCCGTCGAGCTCGCTCCGCGCGGCATCCGCGTCAACGCCCTGCTGCCCGGTGTCTTCCGCACCGCGCTCCTGGAGGACCTGCCGCCTCAGGCCCTGCGGGCGCGCGTCGACGGCGCCCCGATGACCCGGCCTGGCGAGACCGACGAACTGGCACACGCACTCACGTTCCTCGCCGGGCCCGAGTCCTCGTTCATCACCGGCGTGCTGCTGCCCGTGGACGGCGGTTATCTCGCCGCCGCCTGACCTGCGCCGCGTTCCCCCGCATTCCTCAAGTGCCCCTCTGCGCCCCCTCAAGAGACCCTCGCGAGAAGAGAGATCATGAAGGCATCAACGACCGAGGCACCAGCCGTCGACACCGGCCCCAGAACCGGCCTCAAGCTGCGAGCGGTCGTCTCCGGCAGCATCGGCAACCTGCTCGAGCAGTACGACAATCTCGTCTACGCCTACTCGGCGGTGTATCTGAGTGCCGCGTTCTTCTCCGGCGGTGGCTCCGTGTCGTCGATGCTCTCGACCTTCGCCGTGTTCGCCGTCGGTTTTCTGGCCCGTCCGCTCGGCACGGTCTTCTTCGGGCACATCGGCGACAAGATGGGCCGTCGGCCCGCCCTGCTGGCCAGCGTGATCCTCATGGGTTCGGCGACGGTCCTGATCGGGCTGCTGCCCGGTTACCGGACCATCGGGGTCGCCGCCCCCGTGCTCCTGGTGGTGCTGCGGCTGTTCCAGGGCTTCGCCGTCGCCGGTGAGTGGGCCGGGTCCGCGGCCATGCTGGTGGAGTACGCGACTCCGCGCACTCGCGGCAGGTTCGGCAGCCTCAATCAGGTCAGCACCGCTGCCGGGTTCCTGGTGGCCGCCGGTGTGGTGGCGCTGAACTCCCTGTTCTGGAGCGAGCAGGGCATGCGGGACTTCGGCTGGCGGGTGCCGTTCCTCGTCGGCGCTGTGACCGCCGTCGTGGCTCTGCTGCTGCGCTTCGGTCTGGAGGACACCCCTGCCTTCCGCGAGCAGGAGGCCGCCGGGGAGACCAGCGCGAGCCCCCTGCGGCTGGCGCTGCGCACCCAGAAGAGCGCCATGGCCCGTGGCTTCTTCTTCACCGTGAGCTGGACCGTCGCCTACTTCTTCTTCCTCACGTACCTGCCGACACATCTGCGTGAGCAGGTCGGGATCGACTCCGCGATCGTCGAGGCGTCGAACATCGTGGGGCTGGTCGTGCTGACCGTGGCCATCTTCGGATTCGGCATGCTGTCCGACCGGATCGGCCGCAAACCGCTGCTGCTGATCGGCTCCGGCGGCCTCGTGCTCCTGAGCTATCCCGCCATGCTGGTGTTCCAGACGGGAAGCACCGCAGGTGTGTTCCTCGGCCAGATCGTCATCGGGCTGATCATCGCGGCGTTCTCCGGGCCAGGTCCTGCCGCGCTCGCCGAACTGTTCCCCACCAACGTCCGCTACTCGGCGTTGGGCATCGGCTACAACTTCTCGGTCATGGCCTTCGGCGGCACCGCCGGCTTCATCGCGACGCTGATCATCGACCGCACCGGCAACGCCGTCGCCGTGGCGCTGCTGCCGACGATCGCGGCCCTCATCACCTTCGTCACCGTGTGCCGCATGCCCGAGACCTACCGCTCCGAACTGAAATGAGAGATGCCATCGTGTCCGCAGCGACCCCGACCTCCCACCAGGACCCGCGGCTGATCGTCGTCCAGGGCAGCTACCGTCAGATGGGCGAGGACCTGGGCCTGGCCACCGCCGACCTCATCGCCCGCAGCCTCGACACCTACATGGGCCGGTTCCGCGACGACGCCGGGCTCAGCGACGCCGACATCGACGGCTGGGGACGGATCTACCTGGACATCGCCGCGTCGTACTCCCCCGAGATCGCCGCGATGCTCGAAGGCATGGCGACCGGCGCCCGCCAGCCCGCCCACCGGCTCGCCGCGCTCAACGCCCGCACGGAGATGCTGTACGGCACCGGCTACCGCGACGAAGGTTGCACCTCCCTGTCGGTGCTGCCGCGGCACACCGAGAACGGGCACACCCTGCTCGCCCAGAACTGGGACTGGCACCCCGAACAGGCCGAGGTCACCTTCCTGCTCGCCACCCGCGACGAGACCGGGTTCAGTGTGCTGTCCCTGGCCGAGGCGGGCATGCTCGCGAAGAGCGGCCTCAACTCCGCCGGGCTCGGGGTGTGCGCCAACCTGTTGGTGTCCGACCGGGACCAAGGCGGCGCCGGAGTCCCGTACCACTACCTGCTGCGCGGGGCGTTGCAGGCACGGACGATGTCCGGCGCGCACAAGAAGCTGCTGCCCGTCGAACGGATCTCGTCCGGCAACATCATGCTCGCCGACGGCACGGGCGGCGAGGCCGTCGACTTCGAACTGGCACCGGGCGTCTTCGGAACGTTGCTGCCCGAGAACGGGCTGATCGCCCACGCCAACCACTTCGAGTCACCCCTGCCGCTGCACGACAAGAAGGCGGCGACCAGCGCACTCACCGTCCTGCGTTCCGTACGGGCCAGGCACCTGCTGGAACCCGCGCTCGACGAGCGCCGGGTCGGCGTCGCCGATCTCGTGACCACCCTGCGCGACGAGTGGTCCTTCCCGGACGGCATCTGCCGTCACCCCGACCCCGACGTCCCGGAGGGCGAGCGCAACGCGACCGTCTACTCCGTGGTCATGGACCTGACCGACCGGGTGCTGTGGATCGCGCCGGGGCCGCCCAGCCGGCACGGATACGCACGCTGGGAACTGGACACCCTCTTCCAGGACCAGACCCCGGCGCCCCTGGAGTTCCTTCCGAAGGACACCCTCAACGCCCAGAGCGAGGAGACGTACGCATGAGCCGCGGAACTGTCTGTCTGACCTTCGACTTCGACGCCATATCGCTGTGGATGGCGCGCGGCCAGACCACGCCGGGCCCGGTCTCCCGGGGCGAGTTCGGCGCCTACGTCATCGATCGCATCCTGGCCCTGCTGCGCCGCACGGAGGTACCGACCACGTTCTTCATTCCGGGCCACACCCTGGAGACGTATCCGGCACAGAGCGCGGCGGTCGCCGAGGCCGGGCACGAGATCGCGCTGCACGGATACGCCCACGAACCGGTGTCGACGCTGGACCGGGACACCGAACTCGCGGTCAACCGCCGTTCGGCGGCGCTGATCGAGAAGCTGACCGGTGCCCCGCCTGCCGGGCACCGCACCCCCAGTTGGGACTTCACCGAGCACACCGTCGACATCCTCACTGAGCTGGGCATTGTCTACGACTCGTCCCTGATGGGCACCGACTTCGAGCCCTACGTCGCGCGCTCCGGCGACCGCTGCCCGGCCGACGGTCCGTTCCGGTTCGGCCCCGACTCGGCCGTGGTCGAACTCCCAGTGTCCTGGACGCTGGACGACTATCCGCACCTGGAGTACGTCCGCACCCCGCAGCTCCTGATGCCCGGACTCCAGGACGCCGACGCGATGTTCGACCGGTTCCTGCGCGATGTGCGCTACATGACGGAGACCGTGCCCGACGGGGTGGTGACGGTGACACTGCACCCGCAGGTCGTGGGCCGGGGCGCGCGGATGGCAGCTCTCGAGCGCTTCATCACCGGCTGCCAAGAGCTGGACGTGACGTTCGAGCGGTGCGTCGACGTGGCGCGCCGGGTGCGGCCCGCGCTGGTCGGGGCGTGACGGCTGTGCGGCGTTCGGTGCTGGTGATCGGCGCGAACGGGGGCATCGGGCGCGCCGTGGTGGACCGGCTCACGGCAGACGGCTGGTCGGTCACGGGCACGGATCTCCCGGAGATCGACCTGGCCCGTAGCGGCGTGGTGGCGGAACATGTCGCGCGACTCTGGGCCGAGCAGGGTGGCTTCGACGCGCTGGTGCACGCGGCAGGCGTGTTCCCCGCCGTGCCGGTCACGGAGAGCGATGAGGAGCTGTTCGACCGGGTCATGGCCGTGAACACCCGCTCGGCGCTGGGCGCGGGAGCCGAGTTCGTGCGCCGCTGCCACGCCAAGGGCCGGCCAGGGACGCTGCTCTTCGTCAGCAGCGGGGCCGCCACCAGAGCCAGGCTCGGGACGGCCGTCTACGCCGCGTCCAAGGCGGCGCTCGACGCGCTGGTCCGCGGGTTCGCGCTGGAGCACGGCCGCGACGGCATCCGCTGCTGCGCGGTGGCACCGGGCTTCGTCGACGTGGAGTCGGCCGTGAACCCCGTACCGCGGTCGTACGTGGAGGCGCTGACGCAGGCTTCGGTGCGCGGGCGGGTCGGGCGCCCCGACGACGTCGCCGCGGTGTTGAGCTGGCTGCTCGGGCCGGACGCGAACTGGGTCAACGGGCGGACCGTTCCAGTCGACGGCGGCGACGGCATCGGGGCGCTCACCGCGCCGAACTGGCTCAGCTGACGAGGGGTGGCGTGGAGGGCGCCAGCCGCTGATTGACGCCACCGCTGATCCGGTAGATGAGGTGCGGGTGGCCACGGGCAGGGTCGCCCGTCTCGTCCGGATAGCTCAGGCCGCGCTGGCCCCGCCCCACGAACTGGTGGGCCCCCGTCACACCGAACGACGTCGACGTACGCAACTGCTCACGGACGGCGGCGAAATCCCACGGTCGGCTGGCCCGGCTCCACGCCTGCGCCAGCACATTGACCATGTCGTAGTGGACGGCCGCGGCGGCAGGCCCCGGGTCGGCACCGAACGCGGCACGGAACCGCTGCTCGAACGCCATGCACAGCGGGCCGTCCACATTACCGATCACCGTCGACCACAGCAGCCCCTCGCTCAGGCCTCCCAGCCGCCGCGAGAACTCCGGGGCGGCCGGCGACCACGCCGCATGGAACGTGGCGCTTTCCCGGAGCCCGGCGGCGGCCTCCAAGAACGCGCGCAGGGTCGGTTCCGGGAAGATCGACAGCGACACCAGGTCGGGATCCGCCAGCTCAAGGCGGTGGACGACATCCGCGAAGTCCAGCGCGTCGTCGGCCACCGACTCCAGGAACACCAGATCCCAGTCGGCCTCGGCTGCCTGCCGCTGCACACGCTCCACGAGGCCCGGGTCGAAGGTGCTCGCCCGCTGCAGCACGGCCAGCCGCCGACGCCGCGGCCGGAACGCACCACTGTCCTCCAGATCCCGGACGGTGCGCAGCAGCCCGGGTACGTACGCGGACTCGGTGGAGCAGACCTGGAAGACGGCCCCGAGACCGGCCGGGTCCGCGCGCACCCCCTCGGACAGCGCCTGCCCGGTCATGCTGTGCAGCACCGGGGTACCGGACGCATTGGCCGCGGCGAGCGCCGGCAGAGCGATCGGCAGCGGGAAGTTCCCGAACACGATGCCGTCCACCCCGCGCTCCGCCAAGTCCCTTACCGTTCCCAGGAGTTCACCCGGCGCCGCGGACACGGTCACATGCTCGACCTCACGACCGGACACCCCACCACGCGCCGCGATCTCCCCCACCGCCAGACGTGCGCCGCGCCGCATCGCCAGCACCTGGGTACCGGCCAGAGGGTCGGCCGGGTACACGGAGGCAAGGAGCGCGGGCCGCCGCACGGGCGGCCGGGTGACGGCCGGGCGCGGCGCCGGTTTCCGGTCACCGAGTACACCGAGCAGCGCCGGGGGCAGCACGAGGGCGGAGGTCGGCAGCGGGGCGACGTAGGCGTCCTCCGCCGCGATCAGCGTCGCCACGGACGCACGGGTCCGCACCCCGAGCTTCGCGAATATGTGCTCAAGATGGGTGGCGACGGTCCGCCGCGAACAGGCCAGCACGGCCGCGATCTCCTGGTTTCCCAGCCCGCCGGCGACGCAGGTGGCCACCTCCAGCTCCCGGACGGTGAGCCCGAACGGCGCCTCGGAGTCGTACACGTCGAGCCGCACCACACCACGCCCGGCGTCCGGCACGTCGAGAGCGACGCGGCGCACCGTGTTCCCAGTGATGTCCAGGTAGCGCAGCCCCCGGCCGGGCAGAGCATCTGTCGCACGCCGGGCGACGAGCACCAGATCGGGCCGCGCGGCGAAGAACTCCGGGTCGCTCCCACTGCCCGGCCCGTTCACCGGCTGCAACCACCGCCGCGACCCGGGCAAGGGAGCGGCCGACTCATCCAGCCTTCTCACCATGGATCTCCTCTCCACGCCCGCGCGTGGGCCGGTCGAGGCATCCGCCGGTACCGATAACACCTGCACACCACGAACCAGCCCGGGGAACGGTGTCCAGGCAACGATCTTACCGGTCATGGCAACTGGGGCATTCGGCAAGAACTACGGCGGTGGCACCGGTTCTCGCCCGATGCGGGAGGGGCAGATCGGGTGTCAGGGCAAACGAAGAAGCCGTTCGAGAAGCTCGGCGTCATAGCGGGCGATGAACGCGTCGACCTCGCCCAGCAGCCGGTCGAGGTGGTCCCGCATCAACCCGGCAGCGCCTTCCGCGTCACGCCCGGCCATCGCCTCGACGATGGCTTCGTGCTCGGACACGCTGAGGGCGCCGTGGTGATGCGTCTCCAGGATGATGTCCAGGGCCGCCTCGACGCGGTCGTGACTGGTGTCGAGCACGATCGAGATCATCGCCTGCACCAGCGGGTTCCGTGCGGGGCCGCTCACCAGCCGGTGGAACGTCAGAGCGATGTCGCGGGGAGGGCGCTTCTCCCCCTTGGCACGGTCATGGTGCTCGGCCACGACCCTCCGCAGGACGTCGAGATCGACATCGGAGATCCGCTCCGTGGCGTCGCGCACCGCCTCGGGTTCGATGGCGCGCCTGGCCTTGAGCAGATGGACCACGTCCTGAGCCGTGCGGACCTCGGATGCCGACGCGAGACTCGCGCTCCGCGACACTCGGCGGAGGCGCTCCACCGCCCGGACGCCCTCCTCGGTGAGGACACGCCCCTTGGCCCCCAGCTGCACGGTCAGCTCGCGGGCGTCCAGGTGACGCAGTCGGCGCGCCACGCTGGACTCGGAAACTGTCCGGCCGCGTGCGGCCAACGCCGCGCTGATCTGCCGAGCGCCCACCGGGCTGTCGGCTTCGTGGATGACGACAAGCAGCGCGTCAGCAACGTTGTCGTCAAGCGGGTCCGGCATCGGTGACGCGCCACGTACCGATTCGCTCACAACACTCCCCATTCGGAGACGGCAACGGGCATGGGCCCGTGCCTCCAACCACTCGGACGCCAGTATGCCAGCCCTGGTTGCCGTCCCCCACAGGCGACCGATGTCCGTCACCATTGACGGACATCGGTCGTCCGAGGCAGACTCCCCGCCATCGAAAGGCCGCCTTCTCGCGGAATCGGCGGTTCCGGTGGTCGCCTGACGTTGGCACGGTCCATGTGGCCCTGTGGCAGCTCAGACGTCCCTCTCCAGAAGGAGAAGCGATGACTACTTCGGTCGGGGCTGCCACCGCCCCTCCCAACCAGCGCCGTTCCCGCGTCAGATGGGTCATGATCTGGCTGGCCTTCGCCGGCCTGCTCATCTCTTACGTGGACCGGGCCAACCTCTCGGTCGCCCTGCCCTACATGACCCACGACCTGAACATCGACCCGGCTCTCTCGGGGCTGCTCCTCGGCGCCTTCTTCTGGACGTACTCCCTGTTCCAGATCCCGATGGGCTGGCTCGTCGACCGCTTCGGCAGCCGCATGCTCTACGCCGCCGCCGTTGCCTGGTGGTCACTCATCACGGTCGCCATGGCCGCCGTCCGCGGTCTCGGCACCCTGATCGGTGCCCGGCTGCTGCTCGGCATCGGTGAGGCGGCCGCATTCCCGGCGTGCACGAAGGTCGTGGAGCGGTGGTTCCCCCGCCAGGAACGCGGCACCGCTTCGGGGATCTACGACAGCGGGGCACGAGGCGGCACGCTGCTGGCCACCCCCGTGGTGACCGCGCTGATCGCGGTCGTCGGCTGGCGCGGCTCGTTCGTCATCACCGGGGCGCTCGGCCTGATCTGGGTGGTGTTCTGGCTCAAGATGTACCGCGAGCCCCGCGAGCATCCCAAGGTCAACGCGGCGGAACTCGCCCACATCGAAGCCGGCCAGGCGCAGGAGACCGACGCCCCCGCAGACGCCCCCCAGCCACGCTGGCAGGACCTGCTGCGGTACCGAACGATCTGGGGAATGGCGTTGGGCTTCGCCTGCCAGTCCTTCGTGATCTATTTCTTCATCACGTGGTTCCCGTCCTACCTCGTGGAGGCCCGCGGGTTCTCCCTGCTCTCCCTTGGCATCCTCGGCATGATCCCCGCGATCACGGCGTTCATCGGCAATTTCGTGGGCGGTTGGGCCACGGACGCGCTGGTCCGGCGCGGTCACAGCCTGACGCTCGCCCGTAAGTCCTGCATCGTGGCGGGGATGCTCGTCTCGTCGGTCATCGGTCTGGCGGCCGTGGTCGACAGCAGTGCGATGGCGCTGATCCTGCTGTCGCTGTCCTTCGGCGGGGTCACGTTCGCGACCTCCAGCATCGTGACGCTGCCGGCCGACGTCGCCCCGGTGTCGACCCGGCCGTGGGCCTCCACCATCCAGGGCTTCCAGAACTCGCTGTCGAACCTCGCCGGTGTCGCCAGCCCGTTCGTCATCGGTCTCCTCTACAGCCGGACCGGCTCCTTCACCGGAGGCCTCGTCGCAGCGGCGGGCGTCGCCGTCGCCGGCTGCCTCGTCTACCTCTTCATGGTCGGCGACATCGAGCCCCTCAAGGTCAAGGGGCAACCGGAGACCGCACCGGCGCCCCTCAACTGACCCTCGATCCACCACAGTTCCGCTGAACATCTGGAGATTCACCGTGTCCGAAGCCAAACTCAACCTCCCGTTCACCGGCATCCCGTCCTTCATGCGGGCCCCGATCGTGAACGACCTCGACGAACTCGACGCCGACATCGCGATCCTGGGCGTACCCAGCGACGAGGGCTCCCCCTGGTACCCCGGCGCCCGCATGGCACCACGCCAGATCCGTGAAATGTCCGTCCGGTACGCCGAGTACGGCCCCACTCAGCGCCACGGCGGCTATTACGACCTCGACGAGGACCGCCGGTACCTCGTGCACGAGACGAAGAACAACCGCATCGTCGACTGCGGCGACGTCGACATCGTCTACACCAACCCCGAACAGACGATGAGCAACGTCACCCGCTCGGTGCGCAAGATCCTCGATGCCGGCGCGCTACCGGTCGTCTACGGCGGTGACCACGCCATCTCCTACGGCGTCGTACGCGCCTACGAGCAGCCGGTCATCCTCATCCACTTCGACGCGCACCTCGACTTCCGGCCCTTCGTCCACGGCGCCCACTACGGCAACGGCAGCCCGGTGCGGCAGATGGCATCCCTGAAGCAGGTCGGGCAGATGGTGCAGGTCGGCATGCGCAGCATGCGGATGAGCCAGGACGATCTGGCCGACGCCCGGCAGCACGGCAACGACGTCATCACGATGAAGCAGTACCGCCGGCACGGTCTTGAGCGGCTGCTCGACAGGATCCCCGAGGGCGCAGCCGTGTACGTCAGCATGGACATCGACGTGCTCGACATGCCGCTCGTCCCGGGATGCGCCTCTGCCGAACCCGACGGGTTCGGCTACGAGGAGATGAAGCAGACCCTGTTCGGCATCGCCCGGCACGCCGACGTCGTCGGCTTCGACATCGTCGAGATCAACCCGATGATCGACGTCCGGTCCAACAACACCTCCCTGCTCGGAGCCCAGTTGGGCGTGGAATTCATGGCACGCGTGGCCGACAGCGATCCGTTCCTGCGCAGGAACGGCCGACTCCCGGCCGCCGAAGCCACCCCTGCCAACTGACCCTGGGCCCGGGCAGCGCGGCCTCGGGGCGCCTGACCGGCGGCGACCACAGCGGAGTCGCCGAGTCAGTCGACCGCGGCGGCGAGGGCGTGGTTGGTGTCGACCGCGTGAACTGTTGAAGCTGATCGGCGACGTTCTCGACCTCGTCGACGGTGACCGCGTGACCTGGGCCATGGACATCAGCACACAGGAGGGCGCGGGCGGATGCTGAGGAGCGTTGATGATGACGACGTCGCAGTGCGGCACCAGGTCGGCGGCGACTCGTGGAACACCAGGCCCAGTTCGCCCTCGATGTCGGCGGACAGGCGGTGGTCTGTCGGTCTAGTGCAGGTTGACGTCGAAGGGAGCCAAGTGTCGCAGTACGGCCTGGCCGATGCGGCCGGCGATGTTCCACCCTCCCTCCCGTGCGATGTGGTGGGAGGGCAGGTGGTCGCGCACCAGCGCCAGGATCGACATCACGACGTGCTCGGCGACGCTGATGCTGTTGGAGGACGCGACCTCGGCGACGGCCACCGTCATGGGCGATGGCGGCATCGAGGTCGACGTGGTCGGAGCAGATGCCGGCGGTGATGGCCAGCTTGAGGTTCTTGACGGCTGAGATGCGCTCGGCAGTCAGGTAGGCGGGCCAGAACGGCTGAGAGATCGCCACGTCGGCGTCGGGCAGCGCACGGTCGAAGACGCTGCCGTCGCTCTCCTTGTCAGAGGTGACGGCCAGGGTGTGGCCGCGGCTTTCCAAGAAGGCCCGCAGGCCGAGTTGGCCGGAAACGCTGCCGAGCAGGTGACCAGGAGCGAAGTCGGTGCCCAGGGGTATCGATGGTGGTCTCGGAGAGTGCTCAGGCAAAGGCCCGCAGGAGGACGAGAGAGCCGCGGTAAACGGGGCGGCTGCGCAGGTGGCCGAAGGCTTCGTCCCATGCGCCGGAGCCCAGGGCTCGGCGCAGCGAGATGTCGAACTCCTGACGTGCGCGGTCGTCGATGAAGCTCCATGCCGAACACGCCTGGCGGGCCGCAGGGTCGAGGAGTATCTCAGGGCGGCCGTAGTACGCCTCGTTGAAACCGTCGGTGCAGTCCAGCGGAATGGGGACGGCCTCGACGGTCACGGTGCCGCCGAGGGCTTCGGTCAGGGTATTCAGGGACGGGTAGCGGCGGGCCTCGGTGTCGAGAACGTCGGGCGCGTAGTCGTAGAGCCAGAAGTCGCGTACGAGGGTGGGGTCGCAAGTGAGGACGACGACCGGGCCGCGGGTCACGCGGCGCATCTCCCGCAGACCCGCGGCGGTGTCGGACCACTGATGGACGCTGAAGAGGGCCATGGAGGCCTCGAACTGATCGTCATCGAAGGGCAGGTCCTCGGCGACGGCGTCGATGGCGGTGGCCAGTTGGGCCGGACGCTGGGCGCGCATGGCCAGGGACGGCTCGACCGCGGTGACGGTGTGCGCGGGGTTCTCGTAGGAGCCGGTGCCGGCGCCGACATTCAGGACCGTGTCGGCGCCGCCCAGGGCCCGGGCGATGACGTGGGCGATGCGTGCATCGGGGCGGCGGAAGGAGGAGTAACCGGAGCCGATGGCGCCGTAGTCGACATCACCGGCACTGCCGTCGTGAGTTCGAATGACCATGAAAGACCTCGCCTTGTGGGCCTGGACCTGACCGGAGCGGTCACACCCCCACCGCACCGAACTACGCCTTCATCTTGCATCTGCTAGGCAGACTTGTGCATAGGACTGGCTCATGCTTGGTGGAACATTCAGATCACTTGCATCTGCGACCCTGTTCGGTTTGTAGGTTGTGTCGGCGCTTCTTCGCCGCCCGGCCGCCCTTCACCCTCCTCCTGGTGGGAGTAGCGCTGACCGACCCACGGGTCGGCCAGGTTGTGAAAGCCGCGCTCCTCCCAGAATCCGCGCCTGTCCTGCGTCATGTACTCGATCCCACGCAGCCACTTGGGGCCCTTGTAGCCGTACAGGTGCGGCACCACGAGACGCAGCGGGAAACCGTGCTCGGCGGTGAGCGGCTCGCCGCCGTGATGGGTCGCCATGAGCGTGGTCTCGGCGGCGAGGTCGGCAAGCCGCAGGTTGGCGCTGTACCCGTACTCGGCCCAGGCCATGACGTGCTCAACACCCTCGGCCGGTGGAGCGAGGTCCAGCAGGAGACGGGCGGGCACGCCGAAGAAGGTGTGTCCGATGGTGCTCGTACCCGAAGCGCAGTGCAGGTCCGCGTGCACGGTGTCCCTGGGCATGGCAGTGACCTCGTCGAAGGTCCAGGAATGAGTCCCGCCGCTCGCCGTCGCGCCGAAGACCTGCAGCCTCCAGCGATCCGGACGGAACCGTGGCACCGGCCCGTAGTGCGAGACCGGCCACCCTTTGGCCAGGCGCTGACCGGGCGGCAGCATGCCTTCCTTCATCGACAGCCCCACCATCTACATAGGTCGCAAATTCCAGGAATAATCCTACGTGTAGCCAGCACATGCGAGCCACATTGAACCGTGCGGTGGGAATTTGCCGAAACCTGTCGCGATGCCGGAGGGGCTGTACCGCACGATCCGCGGCTCGCGGCACAGCCTCGGCAGGCGATCAACCGGGAGACGCAGCCGCTGGTCCGGCCCAGGCCGGACCAGACGCGGTCGACGTGCACGTTCGTCGACTTCACGCGCGCCGTGGCCCGCATCCCCACCTCGAGGCCGAGTTCTTCGACGGCCTCCCTGGTCACGAGGGACACCAGCCGGTGCGGGCCGGCCTGGATCCCGACCTGGGCGATCCCGCCACGCGCCATCGCAGCCGCGAACGCCGCGAGGTCGCGTCCCTCAATGAGACGGTTCCAACGGGACATTCACGGACGTACTACGTTTACGGTGGTGGCCCGCCACCGCACCCTCATCACCATCCCCAGACCTGTGAGGCAACACCCCATGAGTTTGAGCATCCGCAACCAGCTCCCGGGAACCATCACCTCCGTCACCACAGGCGAAGCCATGGCGACCGTCAAGGTTCGCCTGGGCGGCGGACAGGACATCACGGCAGCGATCACCACCGAGTCCGTGAAGGACCTCGGCCTCGCCGAAGGCGCCGAAGTCAAGATCCTCGTGAAGTCCACCGAGGTCTCGCTGGCCACCGGCCCCCTCCAGGGTCTTTCCATCCGTAACCAGATCGCCGGGACCGTCACCGACATCGCGGTCGGCGGCGCCATGGCCTCCGTCAAGGTCGATGTCGAGGGCGGCACACTCACCGCGGCCATCACCAGGGACGCCGTGGCCGACCTCGCCCTGGCTGCAGGCTCTCCGGTCGTCGCGCTGATCAAGTCCACCGAGGTCTCCCTCGCCGGCGTCTGATCCAGACGCCGAAGCAGTGGCCCGCGCCCTCCACGGTGCGGGCCTGCGGGCCTGGAGTGCAGCCACTGATCCACGCGATCGCTCAGGGGGGCGGGGCATGTGCTGCGGCAACTCGAGTACCTGGTGGCTCTCGCCCGGGAGCAACACTCGGCCGCGCTGCTGAGGTGTGCTTCGTCTCCCAACTCTCTCTGTCTGCCGGCCTACGCAAACTCGAGAGCGAACTCGGCATCCCCCTCATCCGCCGCGGCGCCCGTTACTGGTGTGGGCGCACCGCATGCTCGCTGAGCACGCCGCACTCACCGTCGCCAGCCTGAAAGACGGGCGAGGTCCCGATTCCGCAAGTAGTGTCCGTGGCCTCCCGAATGCTGGCCCTGGGCTGCACCGAACTGTCGCTCGGCGACACCATCGGGGTCGCCACGCCCGGCAGGGTCTCCGCATTGCTGGACGCCCTCACCGCGAGCGGCCTGCCGGTGGAGAACATCGCGGTGCACTTCCACGACACATACGGTCAGGCCCTCTCCAACACCCTGACGGCTCTGCGGCACGGAGTGACCACGGCCGACGCCTCCGCCGGCGGCCTTGGCGGTTGCCCTTACGCGAAGTCCGCCACCGGCAACCTGGCCACCGAGGATCTGCCGTGGCAGCTCGCGGGTCTCGGCATCGACACCGGCGTGAACCTGGACAAGCTCGTCGAGACGAGTACCTGGCTCGCCGGCCTGCTCGGCCGGCCCAGCCCCTCCCGCACCGTCCGTGCCCTCGCCGGCAGCTGATGCGGGAGTTGCGCCGCCCGCCGGGCCTCCGGCGTGCGGCGGAGGCCCAGCGCGTTGGGGATGCGGTTACAACTTCTCGTCCACGACCCGGTTGTGGGTCTTGCCGATGCCTGTGACCTCGACGGTGATCTCGTCGCCGGAGTGGAGGAAGAGCTGAGGGTCACGGCGGTGGCCGACGCCGCCGGGGGTGCCGGTGAGGATGACGTCGCCGGGCTGGAGGGCCGTGAACCCGGAGACGGTGCTGATGAGTTGGGGGATGGAGAAGATCAGGCGGTCGAGGGTGGAGGACTGGAGGACTTCGCCGTTGAGGGTGGTGGTGATGCGCTGGGAGTCCAGATCGATCTCGTCGGGGGTGACCAGGCAGGGGCCGAGCGGGGTGGAGTTGTCCCAGGCCTTGCCCTGGAGCCACTGGTGCGTCTTGTACTGGAAGTCGCGCATGGTGATGTCGTTGGCGACGCTGTAGCCGAGGATGTGGCGGGGGGCATCCTCGGGGGTGATGCGGCGTCCGGGGCGGCCGATGATGACGGCCAACTCGCCTTCGTAGTCGACTTGTTCGGACTCAGGGGGCAGGGGGATGTCGTCGTGGGCGCCGATGAGAGCGGAGGCGAACTTGGTGAACAGCACGGGGTAGGTGGGCAGTTCGCGGCGGGTCTCTTCAACGTGGGCGTGGTAATTGAGGCCGACGCAGAAGACGCGGCGCGGGTCGGCGACAGGGGCCAGGCGGCGGGCTCCGGCGGGGAAGCGTGCGCCGGTGTCGCGGTCGGCGGCGGCGAGGCGGTCGGTGTCGGTGGTGGCGTCGATGGTGGTGATGTCAGTGAGCGGGGTGACGTGGTCGCCGTTCAACTCGCCCACGCGGATGGTGTCGTTGTCGTCGTAGTAGCGGACGTAGCGCATTGCTCTCCTTGGGTCGGGCGGAAGGGGCTTCGGGGTTCAGACGCCCACGAGCGGGCGGGGCCGCGGGGCGTCGGTGGTGGTGCACCAGCGGGTGAGCCAGGTGTGGAGCTGTTCGTCATCGCCCGGCGTCCAGGTGGCGGCGATGAACCGGTCGGGGCGTACGAGGAGGAACCTCCCGCGGTGCGGGGCGAATTCACGCAGGAGGCCGCCGTCGACGTCGACGGCCAGGGTGGTCCCGGTGTCACGGGGCAGGGTCTGGTCGGCGACGACGTGGAGGGGGTGGGCTCGGACCGGTGCTGCGGCTTGCCGGGCCACGGGCCAGGCGTGGGCGGGGACGTCGACGCCGATCAACGCCCATTCGTTGCCGAGGAGTTCGTCGAGCATGCGGACGCGGCTGGTGCCTGCGTCGAAGGCGCGGGGCTGGCCGACGGCGGTACCGGCACCCGGGTCGCCGGTACGGGAGAGTCCGTCGGTGGCACTCGTGGCGGGGCGGTAGCGCATCTCCTCGAGCCAGTTGCGGCCCTCGTCGGTCTCGAGCATGCGGCCGATGATGCGGTCGCGGGCGGCGGCCAGACGGTGGGAGGTGGTCATCACCACCCGGCCGAGGCGCTGGGAGGTACGGATGGTGGCGGCGACGTGGGGGCGGCGCTCGGAGCCGTAGGTGTGCAGGGCTCTTTCGTGGAGGGTGCCGTCCAGGACACCGGCGATCTTCCAGCAGAGGTTGGCGGCGTCCCGGACACCGGAGTTGAGGCCCTGCCCGGCGAAGGGCGGCATCATGTGGGCGGCGTCGCCCATCAGGAAGACGTTTCCGGCCTGCCACTGGCGGGCGTTGAGGGCGTGGAAGCGGTAGACGACGGCACGTTCGAGCTGCTCGGGAGTGAGCGTGCGGTGGGGGGCGAGGAGCTTCTCGATCAGGGCGAAGTCGGGATCGGTCCCGGGGGCTGCCTCGCCGGGCTTGAGGCGGAACTCGTAGCGGCAGCGGCCGTTCAGGCCGGGGACGATGACGTGGGGACGTTCGGGGTCGCCGTGGTGCATGGCGTAGCGCTGGGTGTGGGGGTCCTCCAGGGTGTCGGCCACCAGCCAGCTGTCGGAGTAGGAGCGTCCGTCCATGTCAATTCCCAGGAGGGTGCGCACGGTTGAGCGTCCGCCGTCGGCGCCGATGACGTAGCGGCCGCGCACGTGCCGGGTGCCGCCGGCTTCGACGGTGGTGACGCGGATGTCGTGACCGTCGCGTTCGAGACCGGTGACGCGGGAGCCGAAGCGCACCCGGATGTGCGGGGAGGCTGCGAGGACCTGGCGCAGGACGTGTTCCAGGTCGGGCTGGGCGAAGGGGTTCTTGAAGGGGAAGCCCAGGCGGTAGGGCGCAGGTCCGGTGGCCTGGAAGAGGGGGCTGCCCTCGGTGTCGTAGTAGACGGTTCCGGTGCCGGGGACGACGATCTCCAGGATCCGGTCGGCCACGCCTGCGGCCTGGTAAGTGCGCAGGGATTCGTCGTCGATGCTGATGGCTTTGGGTTCGGGGACGGGTTCGGCCTGAGCTTCCAGAACGAGGACGGAGAGGTTGCGGGCCGCCAGGAGGGCGGCTGCCGTCATACCGACGGGGCCGGCTCCGACGACGACCACGTCGACGGTCGGTTCTTCGCGTTTCACGAGGGGTTTCCCTTCTCCGTCGTGCCGTGGGGAGGGTGTACGCCGCGGCACGGAACAGTGTCCCGTAATTCAGGAACGCAGTCTCTGTGTACCGGACACTCTTGGCCAGATCAAGGGTTGACCGCCCCTGCCGGGCTCCCTACTGTACTGATTGCTAGGTCAGCCGTCCTATAAAAGGAGACACCATGGCCATCGTCGAGCTCGGACACACCGGCTTCTGGGTCGAGGACCTGGAGAAGATGCGCGACTTCTACACCCGCGTCCTGGGACTGACGGTCACCGACGAGGACGAGGAACTCGGCATCGTCTTCTTCTCCTCCCGCCCCAAGGAGGAACACCACGAATTCGTCCTCGCCAAGGGACGCACCGCCCCCATGGGGACACTGCTCACCCACCAGGTCTCCTGGCGCGTGGACTCCCTGGAGACGATCGTCGACTACCACCGCCGCTTCCGCGCCGAAGGCGTCCAGGTCCAGCAGGAAGTCACACACGGCAACGCCATCGGGATCTACTTCTTCGACCCCGAGGGCAACCGCAATGAGGTCTACCTGCGCATCGACAAGGACGTGCGCCAGCCCTTCCGCAAGTCCCTCGACCTCGACCAGGACCTGGAGCAGATCATCGCCGAGGCCGACCGGCTACTGGCAGAGGGCGGCGCCTCCTACCAGCCCGTCACCACCCAGCCCGACATGGCCGGTTGACGGCTGCGCCACGTCACTTCCCGGCCCCTCCCCCGTCGCCGAGCAGCGCTCCGCGGCGGGGGATGCGTTGTAATGAAGACCTGCGCTTCTCAGGCCGTGGCCAGCTCCAGCTGCGTGGTGACCTGCGCGGCCGCCTCACGCACCGCGCTCACCACCTCCTCCAGCCGGCTGTCGGGCACCCTCCGCTCCAGTGCCGCGATGCTCAGGGCGGAGACGACCGAACCCGAGGCGTCGAAGACAGGAGCCGCGACGCCCAGCACGTCCTCGTCCAACTCGCTCCAGGTCACGCACTGCCCTTCCCGGCGGATCGTCGCCAATCGCGCCTGCAGCGCGTCGACATCCGTGAGCGTGCGGGCAGTGAAGCGCTGCAGCGGCTCGCTCTCCAGCAGTCGGCGCGCCTCCTCCTTCGGCAGCCACGCCAGCAGCACCAGCGCCGCGGCGCCGGCATTGACCGGCAGAACGCCGCCGCGCTCGTAGGAGATGCGCACCGCGTGCCCGGCCTCGCACTTCTCCAGACAGATCGCCCTGGTTCCCGAGCGGCGGGTCAACAGCACGGTCTCCTGCACCTGCTCGCACAGCTTCTCCATGACCGGCACCGCGATCTCGGACAACCCGTAGCGCCTGCGGGCCAGGCGGGCCAGCTCCAGCACCCGCATCCCCAACCGGAACCCGCCGCGCGGGTCCTCCTCGAGAAACCCGCCGGCCACCAGACTCTGCAGGTACCGGTACGCGGTCGACCGCGCGGTGCCCAGCGCCTGCGCCACCTCCTGGCCGGACAACGACAGCCGCTCGTCGGAGAAGAGCCCAAGGATGTCCAGCGCCTTGTCGGCGGTGGAATTGCGCTCCCGGTACTGCCCGGAGGAGGCGGCGGGCACGGCACTCGACTCACGTCCTGTCATGCAGGACATGCTACCGGGAAACACTGCACGGGTAGACAGCGGGCCTCAACCGACCTCGCGGATCACCGTCGCCGGGAACACCCGCTACAGGGGACGGGCCGGTTCAACTCCCGTTTTCGGACAGAACCATTCGCGCAAACTCCTGCCCCGCATAGGAGAGTTGATCTTTTCGGTACAACAACGAATAGGTCCGCGTGATCGGGATGTCGAGATGGCGGGTAGTAACGCCCAGCCGGTGGAGAGTCTCGACAATCTGCAGGGGCAGCAAAGCGCAGCCGGCACCGGCCGCCACCAGCGATGCGAAGGAATCCATCAGCTGTGTCTCGACCGCCACGGTGAGGACCTGATTCGCATCGGCGAATGCACGCTCGACCACACGTCGCATGGACGTGTTCGGGGGGCTGACTATGAGCGGATAATGAGCGAGCTGCTCGATAGTGATGAGAGGGGCGTCAGGAACCACCATGTTCGGCGGAAACGCCACCACCATACCCTGCATTCCTGCCGAGAACTTTTGGATCGAACTCGGGGTCGCGTTGTCGTAGTGACTGATCACCAGTTCCACTGGGCCACGATCAAGGAAACGCTCGATGGGCTCTTCCCCGGTGAACGGTCCGAAATGTACGGAAAGTTTAGGGTACCGCTCCCGGAACCGAGCGATCCACTGAGACACGGGAACGGCCGCGAGAGCGGGCATCGCGGCTATATGGAATTCCCCTCTTGGAGAGTCCTTGATACCGTCAATCGCGGCTTTCGCACGTATGCCTGCGTCCACGAGCCTGCGGGCGGGTTGCAGCAGCGCCTCACCCGCAGTGGTCAATCTCATCCCTCGAGTGAATCGCTCGAACAATACTGCGCTGACTTCACGCTCCAGAGCCACAAGCGACTGTGAGAGTGCGGGTTGGGAGAGGTGTAGGTGTTCGGCAGCCCGCCCCATCGTGCCATGATCTGCGATAGCCAGAAAGTGGCTGGCCTGGCGGACTTCCATGGAACTGCCTCCTCAAGTTTTCGCAGTGACACCGCCCTCTACAGGGACAGCCGGCGATCGATCTCACGAAAGGCGAGACCCTCGGTCCTCGGGAGGGATTGCGCCGCAATCAAACCGACCACCGCGAAGAACATGACGTAGAAAGCCGGGATGTCGATACCCGGAAACCACATCGTCAACTGGGCGATAACATACGGGGCAGTTCCACCGGCGAGGATGTTCGCGATGTTGAACCCTAGCCCCATTCCCGTGGCACGGACAGATGTCGGGAACGATTCAGGCATGGCCGCACTGATGACCGGCATGAGGCCGCCGGCGAGGACACCCAGGCAGGCGTGAGCGGCTATCGCCAACGGAATTGAGCCGACTTGCATCACCTTGATCAGCGGCCAAACCAGTACGAACAGGGCAATCGCGGAGGCGTTGAAGGTCCTACGGCGGCCAAAGAGGTCGGTGAACTTACCGAACAGGAGCATCGCTCCCGCCGACACCAAAAGACAGACCGTGGTCGAGCCCATGGCCACACCTAGACTGTAGTCAAGGCTTTTCTGCAGGTAGACGGCCATGTAGACATATACCACCCAATAGCCCGCAACGCTCGTGGTCGCAATGCCGATCGTGCGAAGCAGCGCGCCGCGGTGGTTCTGAAGCAGTCCCCTGACAGGCAGGGGCGGAGTCTCTTTTGAGGCAATCGCACGCTTGAAATCGGGAGATTCTTCCAATTTAAGGCGTACATAGATTCCTATAGTACCCATCGGAACGGCCAGCAGAAAGGGTATCCGCCACGCCCAATCAACTGTCGCCTGTTCCGACGCCACGGCTGCGATGACGGCAACTGCCGCAGAGCCGAAGAGTGTTCCTATGACCACCCCGAGCTGAGTGAACCCGGTGTAGAAACCCCGTCGGCGCGGCTCGACGTGTTCGCCCACGAAGCAGACCGCCGCTCCAATCTCGCCACCGGCGGACATCCCCTGGATGCAGCGCAGTAGCACAAGCCCGACGGTTGCCATGACCCCGATACTCGAGTAGCCGGGAAGCAGACCGATTGCGACGGTCGAGCCAGTCATCACCAGCAGAGTGGAAAGCAACGATGTGCGTCGTCCCCATCGGTCTCCGACGTGGCCGAACACGATCGCGCCGATCGGTCGCACCGCGAACGCCACGGCCAGTGTCGCGAGAGTCCCCATCAGTGCCGTTGAGGAGTCGCGCTGAGAGAAGAACACGAGAGCCAAGGTCGTCGACAGGTAGCCGTATACGGCGAAGTCAAAGTATTCGACGACAGTGCCGACCGTGGCCGCTGTCACGACCCGCCGGGTCGTGGAGACATCACTCGTTGGCTCAGAATCGATGGTCGTAACGCTCATCAACCCTCCCTAAGATATGCCTGTGCAGCACTTGAGAATTCTCATGGTTGGCCAATACGGTGCGCCGCGCCGCCCATCGGAGGATGCAGGCCACACGCCCCTCTGGGGACTCCCGTTCATCAGAAGGGGTATGGGGCGGTAGTTGGCCGCATCGTGAGCCATTGCGTCTCGGTGAATGCCTCGATGTTCGCGCCCGCGCCGCCGAATCGGGCTCCATTCCCCGATGCGCGAGTGCCGCCGAACGGTGCATTGGACTCGTCGTTCACCGTTTGCTCGTTGATGTGAATCTTGCCGGAGTCGATCCTGTCGGCGAGGGTCATGGCATCGTCGACGTTGCCGAGGATTCCGACCGAAAGCCCATACTCACTGTCGTTCACGAGATCGACGGCTTCATCGAGGGAGGAGAATGTGAGGACAGGGGCTACCGGCCCAAAGACCTCCTCGCGCCAGGCCGGATTGTTCCGGGTAATGTCCACCATCACAGTGGGCGCGTAGAACAATCCGTCGAATGTGCCGCCTGTTGCGATTCGTCCACCTGCGCGCTCCGCACGTCGCACGATCTCGTCGATTCGAGACAACTGACCTTCGTCGATTATCGGACCCAGGTCGGCGGACGTAGCGGCAGGGTCGCCGACCGACAGCTTCTCCGCCTTTTCGACCAGCGCCGTCACATACTCGTCATAAAGCGACTCATGAACAATGTGACGGCCGGTGCTCATACAGACCTGCCCCTGGTGGTTGAACGTTCCGAAGGCGCCCGCGGACGCCGCCTTGGGAACGTCTGCTCCAGGCAGAACCACGAGCGCGTTGTTTCCCCCCAGTTCGAGGTGGGCGCGCTTGAGGAGTCGGGCAGCGGTCTCACCGATCTTTCGGCCGGCCGGTGTCGAGCCGGTGAAGGAGATGATGCGCACCTCCGGCGCCTCGACCACCGCTGCTCCAACATCTGCGCCCCCAGGCAGCAACTGGAGCAGGCCCGCGGGCAGCCCTGCCTCTTCGAAGACGCGCAGAAGTACCACTCCGCCGCACATCGTGGTTCGCGGATCCGGTTTGAGCAGCACGCTGTTCCCCAGCGCAAGTGCAGGTGCGATTGATCGCATTGCCAGTAGCAGCGGGACGTTGAACGGGGCGATGACACTGACCACGCCGGCCGGCCGGCGACGCGCGAAGGACCACCTGTCCTCGTTGGACGTCAGCACCTCACCTGCCGGATGGCTCGGCAGTCCCGCGGCGTCGAAACACTCCGCGGCCGCGGAGCGTGTCTCGTGCTCTGCTTTGGCGGAAGCGGATCCGCTCTCGCGGATGATCCATTGCGCGATCTCCGCGGCGTTCTCTTCGATGATCGAGCCGGCTCGGCGCAGGATCGCTGCTCGTTGCTCCGGGGGCAACGCGGCCCATGACCGCTGCGCCTCGGCGGCGGAAGTGGATGCACGAAAGACATCTTCCACCGACGCATTGCCGCACCGTGCAATCCGGTTTCCCGTGGCTGGTTCGACGACGTCGCGGGTGCCACCGCCTCCGACAGACCAACCGTCCACGAAGATTTGTCCTGCCCAAGCGGCAGTATCGGACAGCAACATGTACATCTCCTCGATGACGTTGGGGGACGTCCGACTCAGACGCTTGCCAATTCCACACCACGCTCGGCAAGTTCATCGGCGAAGAGCGGCATCACGAGCCGGCCGAAGCGCTCTGCTTCCTCGGCGTGCGGGTAACCCGACAGGCAGAAACTTGAGCACCCGGCCGCCATGAACTCGCGAATTGTGGCGGCCACCTGTTCCGGGTTGCCCACGATGGCCACGCCCGACCCCTCACGAACACTGGCGATTCCGCTCCACAAGTGGTCTGCGATCAGGTGATTCTCTGCCTTTGCCAGTTCCTTCATCCGAAGATTGGCCGTGGACTGGTCCCACTTGACGCTGGTCTCGCTGGGACCGTCAGCGGCGTTGGCGATAATCGCGTGCGCGGCATTCCACGCCTCGTCCTCGGTCTCTCGCACGACGACATGCAAGCGCATCCCGTACCGGAGGGAACGCCCCTCGGCCGCGGCGCGCTCGTCCATCTCTGCTACCAGCTTGGCGATGTTGTCCGGAGTGTCGCCCCAGAACAGATGCACGTCCGCGTGCTTCGCGCACAGCTCCTTCGCCGCCGGCGAGAGCCCGCCGAGATACAGGGGCGGGTATGGCGTCTGGTACGGCTTGGGGAGGACATTGACACCGTTGGCCTTGAAGAACGTGCCATCGACGTCGAACGGCTCGGTTTCCGTCCACGCCTCCTTCATGACCTCGAGCGATTCGGTGAGTACCGCGTAGCGTTGGTCATGGTCATGGAACATCCCATCAGCTGCCATCTCGACAGAGCTGCCGCCGGTGATGAGGTTGATGCGAACACGTCCCTGGCTGAGCTGATCGAAGGTAGAGATCATCTTGGCCATCAGTGTCGGTGCCATGAATCCTCCGCGGGCTGCCAGCAGAGGAGAGATCTTCTTCGTCTTCGCCGCGACCATGGCACAAGTGATGTAGGCGTCGTAGCAGTTGGTCTGCACGGGGACGAGAATGTATTCGAATCCTGCGTCCTCCGCGGTTTGTGCAACGTTCGTGAACAGTTCGATACTCTGAGGGATGGCTGCCTCGGCCACTCCGTGTGCGGCAGTGTCGCCCATTGTGGGAATGAACCAACCGAATTCAACTGTCATGAGTGCTCCTGCTTTCTATAGGAGGGAGTTTGAGTGACGGCGGATGACACCGTTGGCGGGCGACGGCCAGGGGTCGTGGGGGCGGCACAGTCAGGGCGCCACGCTCCGGGTGCTCCCGGAGGGCAACAGGGTGCCGTGGCAGGCTAGTTCGTCCTTGGGCGGGGACTGGATCCAGGCGTAGACGGCCTCGTGCGAGAGGGTCTGTCCGCCGGGCGACAGGACGCCTTCCACGACGGATACGGTGGCGTCTTCGAACTCCCGCTTCAAGCGGCCGGCGACCTGGTTCGGACTCTGGCCCCACCGCAGGTCACGATGTCCCGCTCCATGAGGCGTCGTTGAGGGCGCCGGCACAGCTGAGCGGCCCGTCGGTCGGGGATCAGCGTGCGGCCAGGCCCGCGTACCCGCGATCGTGGAAAACCAGCGGGTCCGCGATTTCGCCTTCGGACAAGCCGACCACCCTGACCAGGACGAGTTCGTGGTCTCCCGCCGATGACACCTGTTCGACTCGGCACTCAATGTGCGCGACCGCTCCCGGAAGGAGCGGAGACCCCAACGGCCCATGTGTCCAATGCACTTCATCGAATCGATCCTCGTGCTTGCGCACGATTTTGTCGCACATGAAATGCTGGCGGGACGAAAGAACACTGATCCCGAGAATTTCAGCAGCCCGTAGTTTGGGCCAGCTGGTCGAGGATCGGTCCACGAAGAATCCGGCCAGCGAAGGCTCCAGCGAAACGGACACAAAGGAGCCAACGACGATCGCCGCCCGACCATCCGGGTCTCCGGCCACGACTGCGACACTGGTCGGAACCTTCGCCATGGCAGCGCGCATGCGATGGGGTTCTATCGGGTGAAGTGAGGAATTCAAGGTGGCCATGTCGATCTCCTCCGGCTCGATATGTGCTGTGAGACACAAGCTAGAAGCTGCCGCCCGATCGAGTCCAAGTCGCTTTCCGTATGCTCTCGATAAGAGGCACTTATGGCTCTGCCTTAACCCCTGTGAGCTGCCACAACAGTCGAATGCAACCCACGCTGCGGCGCATCTGTCGGAGAAGTTCTCCCCGGAGTCCAGGCGCCCTTCGACGGGTATCTCGAAGACGTTGAGAGCCGGTTTCCACCGATGGTGGCGAGGACGTTGATGCCGCTCGAAACCGGAACGGGCCCCCGCACGGCTGCGCGGGGGCCCGCCGTCCTGCCCTGCGGCAGGACGGCACTTCCAGGTTCGGCCGGTACGCGGCCGGGTCTCGTCAGGCCTTACCCTTCGACACCACCCACTTCCCGCCGACCCAGTTGCCGACGGTCTCGTAGCCGGATCGGAACGAGCCGAACCAGTTCAGGGTGAGGTTCGCTTCCGCCCGCGACCGTACGGGGGTGTAGTCGTCGCCCGTGGTCTTCTTCGCCACATAGGGGAAGGGGTAGGCAGGGCGCTCAGCGGTCGTATTGCCGTCCTTGTCGAGGGACTTGGTGGTGAGGCTTGCGGGTGCCTGGCCCTTGGTGACCCACTTGGTGACGGCCGTCAGTGCGTCCAGGGAGTCCGGGCCCTGGCCGCCGCCGCAGTGTGCGACACCGGGGAGCAGGAAGAGCCGGGCGAAGGAGTTGGTGGCCGACTCGCCACCCATCGTCTTCTGCACGGCCTTGTAGTACGCCATCGTGCCGACGGCCGGGATGTGCTGGTCCCCGAGGCCGTGCCAGAGGATGAGCTTGCCGCCGGCCGCCTTGAACGCCTTGAGGTCGGGGTCGGTGGCGTCGTACATGCCCTCGTTCGGCTTCATGATCTTGTCGTAGTAGGCGGCCGTGAACTTCACGTCCTTGTACGTCAGCGTCGGCTGCGGACTGTCGAAGACCTGGTAACGGAGCGTCTCCCGGACGAAGTTGATGTCACCACTGGTGCCGGTGGCCGTGGCCGGGACGATGACGTTCGCCCAGTTCAGTTCCGAGCCGCGCAGCTGGTGACCGGGGTAGAGGAGCTTGCCGTGGGCGTCGGCTGGGCCGGCGTAGATGCGGCGCACCGTGGTGACCTGGTCGGCAGTGAGGCAGTAGTCGTCGGCCGTGGAGGTCTGTCCGGGGGCGCACCGGAGTTCGGCCGGGTCCCAGTCGCAGTCCAGCGGGTCGGCGATGAGGCCGTCGGTGGCGTCGCAGCCCTTGAGGACCGCCTTGTGCAGTGGGTCGAGGTCGGCCGTGGTGATGGTCGCGGGGCCGCCGTTCAGGTAGACGGACTGGGCGGTCCAGGCGTGCGAGAAGGTGTTGAGCGCGGTGAAGTTGTTGGCCGGTGCCCCGGCGATGATGCCGTCGAAGTCGGTCGGGTAGCGCTGGGCCTCGGTGAGGGCCTGGTGGCCGCCCTGCGAGCAGCCGTCGAAGTACGAGTGGGTGGCGGGCTGCCCGTAGTACTTCTTGACCAACACCTTTGCTGTCCAGGCGAGTTCGTGGTCCGACTTGTAGCCGAAGTCCGCGCGCAGGGTCGGGTCGGTGGAGAACAGGCCGCCGCCCTGGTAGTGCCCCTCGTCGCTGGAGGCGACGGCGAACGCGCCCTGGGTGAGCGGGGCACAGCCGGCCGAGGCGGGTGCGTTGCCCGCGTCGACGTTCCCGCAGAGTCCGCCGCATCCCAGCTGAAGGTAGTTCGCCTGCCAGCCGGTCTGGGGCAGCCGCAGCTCGAAGTGGATCTGCGGGGCGATCACACCCTTGACCACGCAGGCGTCCCAGTCGCCGAGCTTGTTGTCTGCGGCAGCCAGCTTGGTGGCTGAGGTGACCTCAAAAGGTGTGCCCGGTACGGCACTTGCCAGGTCGAGGCCGGTGACGTCGGCGCAGTCCATCGCCGGGGCGATGCCGGTCTCTGCCGCCGTCGTGACGGCCGAAGCGGAGGTTCGCGGGGCGTCGTCCGCAGCGTGCGCGAGGGCCGTGCTCGCGGCGGTGACGAGGGCGATCGCCGCGGCGAGCACGGCGAGGAGTGTGGCTGGCTTCCAGGGACACCAACGGGTCAGCTGATGCATACACGAGCTCCGTTCGAGTGCTGCTGCGGGTGGGGGGCCGGTGGAACGTAGCCCGGTGGAAACCAGGGGCGCAAGATGTGTCGACGTAATTGTTAACACTTTTGCCGATGGCCCCGTGCGCCTCTACGACCAGGCACAGCGCCGCAACGGCGAAGTCTTAAGCCGACGTAAGATCCGGCGCCGACCCCTGGATGCCCCCTGCGGGATCGGCGAGGCTGCCTGCGGCCTGCGGTGATGCGGGATCGCCGCGACCACACCACTCCCCCAAAGACAGGAGACAGCTGTGTCCATGACAGGCGCACGGGCCGCAACACGGGGCCCCTGGAAAGCGATAGTCGGCGGCTCGATCGGCAACATGATCGAGTGGTACGACTGGTTCGTCTACTCCACCTTCTCCGTGTACTTCGCGTCCGCCTTCTTCCCCGACGGGGACGCGACCGCTCAACTCCTCAACACGGCGGGCATCTTCGCGGTCGGCTTCTTCATGCGACCCGTCGGCGGCTGGCTGCTGGGCCGACTCGGCGACCGCAAGGGCCGCAAGGCCGCCCTCACGACGACGGTCACGCTGATGTCCCTCAGCGCCCTGCTCATCGCCACCGCGCCGACCTACACCCAGGTCGGCTACTGGGGCGCCGCCGTCCTACTGGTGGGGCGGCTGCTTCAGGGACTGTCGGTGGGCGGCGAGTACGCGGCCAGCGCGACCTATCTGGCCGAGGCGGCGCCCGATGACCGGCGGGGCTTCTTCTGCAGCTTCCAGATGGTGTCCATGAAGCTCGGCCAGCTGGTCGGTCTCAGCATGCAGATCCTGCTCCAGCAGAACATGTCCGAGGAAACCCTGTCCGCCTGGGGCTGGCGCATCCCGTTCGTGGTCGGCGCGCTCGGCTCGGCGGTCATCTTCTACCTGCGCCGCAGCCTGGTGGAGACCGACGCGTACGAAGAGACGAAGGAGGCGCAGTCGAAGGAGGAGCGCGGCGCTCTGCGGACCCTGTGGCAGCTACGGCGCACCGTTCTCCTGGTGGTCGGCTTCAGCATGGGCGGCACACTGTGCGACTACACGTACTCGACGTACATGACCAAGTACCTGCACAACACCGCCGGCTTGAGCAACATCGACGCCTCGCTGATCAGCTTTGTCGCGATCGTCGTCTTCATCGTCGTGCAACCGCTGGCGGGCGGCCTTTCGGACCGGATCGGCCGCCGACCGCTGCTGATCACCTTCGGGATCGGCGCCATGCTCTTCACCGTGCCGCTGATGACGGCGCTCGGGCACGTCTCGACCTTCGGCAGTGCGCTGCTGTTGATGGTGGCCGGACTCCTGATCATCACCGGATACACGTCGATGAGCGCCCTGGTGAAGGCCGAGCTGTTCCCGGCCCGTGTACGCGCCCTCGGCGTCGCGCTGCCGTACGCGGTGAGCAACGCCCTGTTCGGAGGAACCGCCGAGTACGTGGCGCTGTGGTTCAAGGACAACGGGATGGAGTCCGGCTTCTACTGGTACGTGACGGGATGTGCGGCGGTTTCCCTCATCGTCTTCCTCACCATGCGCGAGACGAAGGACGTCTCCCTCTCCCCCGGCAGCCGGTCCGGGCAACCCGCGGCGCAGGTCGCTGCCTAGTGTGAACCCCATGCGCGTACTGCTGATCGAGGACGACGAACGGCTCGCGTCCGCCCTCGCCACGGCCCTCTTCGAACGCGGTCACCTCGTCGACCGCGCCTCGCGCGCCGACGAGGGCCTGCGTCTGAAGGACCGTGCCGACTTCGTCCTCCTCGACCTCGGCCTGCCCGACATGGACGGTCTGGACATGCTCCGCCGGCTGCGTCGGGTCTCGGCCGTGCCGGTGATCGTGCTGACCGCGCGCGGCGACGAACGGACCGTGCTGCAAGGGCTGAGCTGCGGCGCCGACGACTACCTCACGAAACCCTTCCGCATCAAGGAACTGCTCGCCCGGATGACCGCCGTACGGCGCCGCGTCGGCGCCACCCCGCCGCCGTCCGACGGCGCCGCCGCCGCGCCCCAGGCACTGGACGTCGGCGACGTGCACATCGATCTCTCGGCCCGCCAGGTCACCGTGGCCGGAGACCCGATCGCCCTGACAGCCCGTGAATTCGGCGTGCTCGCCCTGCTCGCCGACACCCCCGGAGTGGTCCGCAGCCGCGAGGAGATCATGGACACGGTGTGGGGCGACGCCTTCCTCGCCGCCTCCCGCTCCCTCGACGTGCACATCTGGGGCATCCGCACCAAGACCGGCCGCCCCGACCTGGTCCGCACCCTGCGCGGCGTCGGCTATCGGCTGGGCGGCTGATGCGCCGTCGGCTCCTCGTCACCTACCTGGCGCTGATCGGCAGTGTCCTGCTCGCCCTGTCCCTCCCCCTGGGACTCGCCTACGCGCAGGAACGCACCGCCGAACTTCTTCTCGCCCGGCGCGCGGACGCGACCCGCCTCGCGGACCTCGCCGAACAGGCCATCCAGGAGAGCGACTCCCAGGTCCTTGAGGCAGAGGTCGCACGGTACGCCGATCTGTACGGCGCCTCCGCGGAGATACGGCGCGGCAGCACCACCGTGCTCGTCCGCGCCGGCGGCGGTATGCCCGGCAGCGGCGCGGAGTTGCGCCGGGCCCTGGCCGGCCGGACCACGCGCCACCTGCCGCTCGTCACACCTCCGGGCCCGGACCGGGTGGTGATCGCCGAACCGGTGGGCAGCGACGCACAGGTGCTCGGCGTGGTCCTGCTCGCCGTCCCGACGGACACCGCGCGCTCCGATGTGCTCCTGGTGTGGGTCGCGCTGGCCGGATGCGCCCTGGTGGCATTCGTGGTCGCGGTGGACGCCGCACGGCGCCTGGCCCGCTGGACTCTGCGCCCGGTGGCCGAACTCGACGCGGTCACCGAGGCCATCGCCCAGGGCACGATGACCGCGCGGATCACGTCCACGGGCACCGGCCCTTCGGAACTACGGCGCCTGGAACAGCGGTTCAACTCCATGGCCGACGCCGTATCGGCCTCACTTGAGCGGCAGCGGTCGTTCGTCTCCGACGCGTCGCACGAGATGCGCACCCCGCTCACGGTGCTCTCGCTCCGCCTTGAGAATCTGCGCCCGCACGTGACGGACAGCGGCGTTGGCCGCTACGGGGAGACGATGGAGGAACTCGACCGCATCGGAACACTGCTGGAAGATCTTCTCACCCTCGGCCGCATCGAGGCCGGTTCCTCTGCCCATGCCCGGCCGATGGACGTGGCCGCCGAACTCACCGCGCGGCTACGGGTGTGGCAGGAGGTGACCGACGCCGTCGGCCTGCACCTGCGCACCGTCGTGCCCGAGTCCCTCGTAGTGCGCTGTCCGCCCGATACCCTCGGCCGCATCACGGACATCGCGGTGGACAACGCGGTCAAGTTCCTCCGCCCCGACGGGCACATCACGGTCACGCTCACCCGTGGCTCCGCTCGGGACGCCACCACGGTGCTGCGGATCGCGGACGACGGCCCCGGCCTGGCCCAGCAGGAACTCGCCTTCGCCCGTGACCGCTTCTGGCGTTCTCCCCGGCACACCACGATCGACGGCAGCGGCCTCGGCCTCGCCATCGCCGACGAACTGGCGCGCGCGGTGGGTGGCACGCTGGACCTTCGGGCGGCACAACCACACGGGCTGCTGGTGGAGTTCCGGCTACCCGCCCCCCGCTGACCACTACGCACACCGCGCTCAGCCGTAGACACTGCGGTAGTACCGCACCGCACCGGGATGCAGCGGCACCGGCCCCGTCCCGATGGCATACCGCTCGTCCAGGTAGGTGCCCGGCACCTCCGGGCCCCGCAGTGTCTGCCGGGCCGCGAACATCGCACGGGTCACCTCGTACGCCGCCTCGGCCGACAACGCGGAGCGGGCCATCAGGTACGTGGGCACTCCGACCGTCGGCACCTCGGATGTCTGCGCGTACGTGCCCGCGGGGATCGACACCTGGACGTACACCGGTCCGTGCCGGGCGCGCACCGCCTTGGCGTACCCGTCCAGTGGGATGAGCGTGATGTGTTCCTTCGCGGCCAGCACGTCGACCCCCTGTGCCGGAACGGCGCTGGAGGCGAAGAACGCGTCGATCTCGCGCCGCTCCAAGGCACGGGCCGAGGCATCGATCCCGAGGTGGCGCAGCCGCACCCGGCCGTCGAGGCCGGCGGCGGCCAGCACCCGCGTGCCGACGGTGACCGTGCCCGATTCCTCGGCCCCGACCGACACACGTAGACCGGCGAGATCCTCCACTCGGTCGATTCCGGAGGCCGAACGAGTCACCAGATGCGTGTAGTTGAGGTAGATCCGCGCCAGCGCACTGACCGGTTCGGGACGGGGGAAGGTCCCGGCCCCCTCGTACGCGTCGGCCGCGCTGTCCCCCAGTACGAGACCGAGGTCCACGTCACCGGAGCCGAGAAGCCGGGCGTTGTAGATGCTCGCGGAGGTATTGACCGCGCGGAGCGCCACGGACGGCGCCCGCCGGTTGATCTCGCGGGCCAGCCGCCGGCCGAAGATCCCGTACGGCGCTCCCGCAAGCCCCGTGGCCAGGACCAGCCGATGCACCGGTCTCCCGACAGGCCCCGTGTCCGGGAGCGCGGCGGTCGCCGCGGCCCCGAGCGCGAGCAGGGCGCGGCGGGGCAACTGGCGACGGGCAGGCACACGGTGATCCTACGATCCTGTCCGCTGCCGGTCGGCCACCGGACACCTTCTCCTCGGGCTCCGACGTCCCGGTCCTCGTGAGGTGGCCACGAACGGGAGCAAGCCAACTGGGGTCAGCGCCCGAAGGCGATCACTGAGCCGAGCTTGCTGAAGGATGCCTGGGTGTGGGTGCCCGGGCGGACCGGGACGGCGTCGGTGATGCCACCGGTGAGAACCAGCCAGCCCGGCTCGATGGCGAGGCCGCGCTCGGCCAGTGCGTTGGCGGCGAGGGCCAGCGCCTCAGCGGGATGTCCCTGGACGGCCGCGCCGGTGGCGGTGTCCACCACCTCGCCGTCCACTCGCAGGACGCAGCCTTCCAGGGCCAGGTCGAGTTCGCTCGGCGGCAGACCCTCGGGGTTGACCAGCAGGCGTGCGGAGGAGGCGTTGTCCGCGACCACATCCGGGAGTTGGAAGCGGAAGTCCCGGTAGCGGGAGTCGATGACCTCGAATCCAGCGTGCACCGAGCGGACCGCGGCGAGCGCGGTGGCTCCTGTGACGCCGGGTCCGGAGAGCCGCTCCCCCATCACGAACACGATCTCCGGTTCGATCCGCGGGTGGATCAGTTCACCCACCGGCACCGGGGCGCCCTGAGGCAGCACCATCGCGTCGGTGATCCAGGCGGTGAGCGGGGAGGAGATGCCCATCCGCTGCTGCTTGGCGCGGGAGGTGAGTCCGAGCTTCACTCCGATGACGTGCTCGCCGGCCTCCTGCTTCAGCTCTATCAGTCGGTCCTGGGTCGCATAGGCCTCGGCGACCGAGAAGTCGGCCCACTCGTCGGTGAAGGGCTCCCGGTCCTGGCGTTCTCGCTCCGCACGGAACAGGTCTCGGGCAACGGTCTCGGTGGTCCACGTGGACATGGGGATTCTCCTGAGGGTGCGTCAACTACGGATTGGGGCCCTGCGTCGCTGCGGGGTCAGTGCGCCGGGCTGGTGACGGGCGGCTCGATGTCGCCTCCGCGGGCCTCGGCGGAGCGGCGGGCCCGGGGCAGGTAGAAGAAGACCACCACCGCGGCCAGCACATAGAAGATCGCGGTACCCGTCATGGCCAGCGCGGGCCCGGAGGATTCGGCGAGGAAGCCGACCACTGCGGGCGCCAGCGCGCTGATGGCACGCCCCGCGTTGTAGATGAAGCCCTGCGCGAAGGCTCGTACTTCGGTAGGGAAGAGCTGGGCGAAGGTGGGTCCGAAGCCGGAGTAGAAGCCGGTGCCGAAGAGCGCCATCACCGCCCCGAACACGAGCATCGCGATCTGGTTGGTGATGAGGAAGAAGATCGGCACGCAGATCGCGGCCAGTACGAAGTAGAGAATGAAGGCGTTGCGCCGGCCGATCCGGTCCGCGACATACCCGAAGGAGACGAAGCCGACACCGGCCCCGACCTGCATGATGACGATCCAGGTGGTGGAGGCGAGGATGTCCATGCCCCGGCCACCGTCGGCGGCTGGTGTGGACAGGTAGTTGGGGATCCAGGTGAACAGGCCCCAGTAGCCGAACATGGCCAGCGTGGTGAAGAGCATGCAGGCGACGACCGGCCGCCGGTGGTCGACGAAGAGGCGCCGCACCGACTGCCCGAAGCTGAGCCGCTCACCGGATTCCAGCCACTCCTTGGGCTCCTCGGTGCCCCGCCGGATCCAGAAGGCCAGCGCCGCGGGCAGGACCCCGACGAAGAAGGCCCAGCGCCAGCCCAGTGCCGGCACCACTGCCAGGGTGACCACCGCGGCCAGTGCGTAGCCGGTGGCGAAGGCGCTCTGCACCCAGGCGATCACCTTGTCCCGGTGCCGGGCCGGCCATGTCTCGGAGAGCAGGGCGGTGCCCGCTCCCCACTCGCCTCCGATGCCGAGGCCGACGATCAGCCGGGCGATCATCAGCGTCGCCACCCCGGTCGTCAGCCCGCACAGCAGGGTGCCGACCGAGTAGCAGAGGATGCTGCCCACCATCGCCTTGGTCCGGCCGAACCGGTCCGCGAGGTAGCCGAAGACCATCCCGCCGAAGGCCGAGGCGACCAGCGTGAACGAGGCGATCAGCCCGGTGACGCCCTGATTCGTGTGGAAGTCCTGAACGATGTACGTGATGACCATCGAGAAGATCATCAGGTCCATGATGTCGAGCATCCAGCCCATATAGGCGGCCCAGAACGAGCGCCACTGCGCCTTGCTCGCGTTTCTGTACCAGCGCCCGCTGTCCGCTATGGCGCCGACTCCATTGCCTGCGGCCACATCCACTCCTTCGAGTCACTGCCTTCGATGGCGAAGCGTCCCGCGTCCACACATCAAGGCTGTATTGGTGAGCGATACCAGTGTTTTTCTCTGCGACACGAAGGTAGCATGATGGCCTCGTCGATAACATCTATCGATACGATCGTCTTGCTGACCAAGACGCATAAGTAGTGGAGGCCCAGATGCCCAAGCGAACCCTCCTGCTGTTCGAGGACACGCTGCCCGCCCAGGCCCGGCCCGTGTACTTGCCCGCCGGAGACCGAGCGATATACGTCCGCACCGGTTCCGTGGACGTGGTGGACGACGCGGGCAGCCGCTTCCTCTGGCAGCGCGCCGCCGAGGTCGCCGGCCAGGAACTCACCCTCGCCGCCGGGGACCAGGACACCGTGCTGTGGCGTTGGGAACTGGCCGCCGAGCCGGACGCGGACGAACAGCGCCACCGCTTCCGCTCGGCGCCGGAGACAACCAGCGAACTCAAGCTGCGGGCCGACTTCGAGCTGGACGACCGGTATACGTGGCTGATGCGCTGCGACACCGTCACCTTCCCCCCGGGCGGGGTGGCACTGACTCATCTCCACCAGGGGCCGGGCATCCGGATCGTTCTGGACGGCGAAATCACCATCGAGACCGAGGGAACCAGCCGGGACTACCTGCCCGGCCAGGCCTGGGCGGAGAAGGGCGTGCTCCCGGTGCTCGCCCCCACCACCGAGCGGGAGTCCACCACTTTCGTCCGCTGCTTCCTGCTGCCCAAGCAGAACAAGGGCGTGAGCTCCATCCGGATCGTCCAGCCGGAGGACCGCGCCAAGCCCAACACCCAGAAGTACCGGGTGCTCGCCGAGCGCACCCTGTCAGGCACGGGCACAGGCACCGGTGCCATGGCCGGGTAGCTACGATCACAGTCAGCGCGGACTGAGAGACAGGCGCGAGCCGAGAGACCTGCGTGGTCGTGAGAGACAGGGAAATCATCGAGTTGAGCGGAGAACAGGCACCCGCCGAGGCGCCCTCGCCCACCACGCTGCCGCTGCTCCTTCTGGAGAAGGTGCTCCAGGGCAACGGCTCCTGGGGAGTCACCGAGCTGGCCACCGCCCTGGGACTGCCCAAGGCCCGGGTGCACCGGCATGTGACCAGCCTTCGGCAGTCCGGCTTCCTCTCCCAGGACCCCGAAACCCGCCGCTACGAGCCCGGCTGGCGGCTGGTACTCCTCGGCCGGCACATCGAGGACCGTGCCCAACTCGTCTCGCTGGCCCGGCCGGTGATGCGACGGCTGCGAGACCAGGTCTCGCAGACCGTCGTGCTCTCCCAACTCACCGACCAGGGCGTCACGGTGACCGAAGTACTGCCCGGTGGCTCCCCGATCGACGTGGTACTCAGCCGCGGCACCCAGTTCGGCTACAACAGCAGCGCGCAGGGCAAGACGGCACTGGCCTACGCCTCGGAGGAGCAGCTGCGGGAGTGGTCCGGGCTGCTGGACGAGCAGCGTACGCCGAGCACAGTCCTGGACCACGACGAGCTGTGGCGGCAGGTGGAGCAGGTGCGTCGGCACGGCTGGGCCGCGGCCCCGGAGGAGACCTATCGCGGCGTCAACTGCGTGGCCGCGCCCCTGTTCCTGCCGACCGGGGTGATCACCGGCACCCTCGCCATCGTCGCCTCCATCCACTACCTGCCCGACCCTCCGCCACCCGAGATGGTCGCCGCGCTCACCGCCGCCGCCAAGGAGGTCTCCCGCGAGTTCGGCTACCGGCAGCAGGCCTGAGCGCGTACCGCAACCGCACCGAAGACAACGAGGAGAGACGATGCCCATCGTCCAGATCACCCTGGTCCGGGGACGCGAGGACGAGAAGATCGAAGAGTGCGTCCGGGAGGTTGCCCGGACCGTGTCCCGCACCCTGGACGCGCCCCTGGAGAGCGTCCGAGTGGCGGTCCAGCAGACCGAACCCAACCACTTCGCCGTCGGCGACCGCCTCAAGAGCGACACCTGACCCGACGGGAACCTCCTGCCGCCCTGCCGGCGGCCCCCTCCCTCCTCTCACACCTGTCACGCTCGCACCACTTCTGATGCGGGCGCGACAGGTGTCAACACCCTTCACCGCGTCGCGGCACAGGAGCGCCCGCAGCCCGGCTATTGTTCTACAACAACAGCCGGGAACGTAACGCCGTCGAGGCGCACCTACAAGGAAGTTGCCGTACATCAGGCACTTTTCACAGGAACCTAAAGCCCTCTCCGTGCAGGGTTGTTGAACACTTTGAGGCCGTCACGGCCAAGAAGTTCTGTCGAACATATTGCTCACGATTTTGTCGCGCGTTACGTTCACGGCGTTCGCCATGACTGCCCCAGGGTCCCCAACCTCTGGCCACCCACCGACCACCCTCCGGGGGTCCCCTCGCCGTGTCCTTCTCCCCCACACGCCGCGCAGCGGCAGCGTTCCGCGCCCCCCTCGCGGTCCTGGCCGCGGTACTGGTCCTCACTACGAGCGCCGGCGCCGGCGCGGCTCAGCCGAGCGAGAGCGCCGGGGCCGTACGCGCTCTCGCCCCGCAGGTCGTCCACACCGGCAGCGGTCCCACGGGCTACACCGTCACGTTCCGGTTCAGAGCCGCCGACGCCAACCGCGTCCAGATCAAGGGCGAGTGGTACTTCGCCAACCCGTACAAGCTCTCCGCCCTGGCCGGTGACAAGGACACCACCATCGCCACACCAGGGCTGCCGCCCGCACAGTGGGAACCGGGTGACATCCCCATCGGCTCCCCCAACTGGCCAGCGGCCAACTGGCCAGTGGCCACCATGACCAAGGACTCCCGCACCGGTGTGTGGTCGTACACGGTCCCGCTGCCGTCCGGCACCTTCAACTACGGCTTCTACGTGGACTGTTCCAGCTCCACCCAGACCGGCTGCACCCAGGTGTCCGACCCGGCCAACCCGCCGTGGAACACGCACGGCGGCAAGGCCACCGGCTCGGTTCAGGCGCTCAGCCAGGTCTACGTTCCCTCGGATCCCCGGTTCGGGACGGTCGACGACGGCTGGCAGGCTCCCGCCGAGGGAGACCGCGGCAGGCTGGCCGACGTCGCGTATCCGACGGACAGCCCGATCATCCCCTCGGGCACCAACCGCCTGGCCGTCTACACACCACCCGGCTATGACGCGCACCGCTCGAAGCCGTACCCGACGGTCTATCTGTTCAGCGGAGGTGACAACGAGACCGACTGGAGTACCCAGGGCGCGGTGAGCAACATTCTCGACCGCCTCATCACCACCGGGCAGATCCGGCCGATGGTGGTCGTGATGCCCAACTCGCTCGGCGAGACGGACGACGCCACCGGATATCCGGCGTTCGACGCGAACGTCATCGACCATGTCATCCCCTACGTCGAGTCGCGGTACCACGTCTCCACCTCCCCCTCCGAACGGGCCGTCGGCGGACAGGGCTTCGGCGGCTCGGTCGCGATGTCGCTGCTGTTCCGGCACACCGGCCAATTCGGCTACTACGGCGTCCTCAGCCCCGGTGTCATCGCACCCTTCACCGTCCCGGACGCCTCCGACATCAGCGACGCCCGGACGGCGGCGATCAAGAAGGCAGGTGTCTTCGTCGGTGGTGGCTGGCAGGAACCGAGCATCACACCCAGCGGCGTGCACGGGGCCGGCCACTCCTACCACGCCCGCGTGGTGTCCACCCTCGCCGCCAAGGGCGTGGGCGTGACAGCGGACTTCGTCAACGGCGGCCACGAGTGGTTCGTCTGGCGCCGGCTGATCAAGGACTTCCTCACCCGTACCGCGTTCTTCCCGCCGGTGACGGGCTGAGGCGACGCCGACACACCCGTTCCTCCGCACGGCGACAGGGCCCGCCCCGAGCACCCCCTCCGCACATCGATCAGGAGATCCGCATGACATCGTCAGAAGGCCAACCTCCCCTGCCCACAGGCTCGTTGATCCACCGACGTGGCTTCCTCGGCAGGACCGTCGGTGTCGCCGCGGGAGCCGTCCTCCTCGACCTGGTCGCGGCTCCTTCCTCGTCGGCGGCAGAGCCGTCTGCGGACCGGCCCGTACGGACCGAATCCGGCCTCGTCTCCGGCGTGCCCGCCGCGGTGCCCGGCGTGACCGTGTTCAAGGGGATCCCCTACGCCGCCTCCACCGCGGGCAGGAACCGGTGGCGGCCGCCCCGGCCCGCCGCGTCCTGGAAGGGCGTACGCAAGGCCGACACCTTCGGCGACGCACCCCCGCAGGCGTCGACCACCCTCACCATGAGCGAGGACTGCCTCAACCTCAACGTCTGGACCGGAGCGGGGAGTTCGTCGCAGCGCCGTCCGGTCTACGTATGGCTCTACGGCGGCGGCTTCTCCGCGGGCACCGGCTCGGACCCGAGCTTCGACGGCTCCGTCCTCGCGGGCAAGGGGGTCGTCGTCGTGACGGTCAACTACCGTCTGGGCGCGCTCGGTTTCCTCGCCACCCCCGAGCTGAACGCCGAGTCCCGCCAGGGTGTGTCAGGCAACTACGGACTGCTCGACCAAATCGCCGCCCTGAAGTGGGTGCGGCACAACATCGCCGCGTTCGGCGGGGACCCGCGCCGCGTCACCGTGGGCGGCCAGTCGGCCGGGGCAGGCTCCACGGACATGCTGTCGATGTCCCCGCTCGCCACCGGGCTCTTCTCCCGCTCCGTCGCCGAGAGCCAGGTGCGCCACCCGCGCGACCCCGAACTGCGCTACCTCGGGGTGTCCCTGCGTGAGATGGACACCGCGCTGCAGCAGGGACCCGCGTACGGCGAGACGAAGGGCGCGAGCACCCTTGCGGAGCTACGGGCCCTGCCCTGGAAGGACTTCACGGACGGCGCCTCCCTCAAGGACGAATCGGTTGACACCAAGACCGTGGCGAAACCACCCCTGTTCCGCCCCGTCGTCGACGGCTGGGTGCTGCCTGCCGGATACCAGGCCACGTACGACGCCCGCGCGCAGAACGACGTCTGGTACCTGGCCGGCAACAACCTCGACGAGAGCGGCGCCGTGCCCGAGACCGCCTTCGCCTCCTGGCGCGAGAGCGGCTATCCGGACCGCCCCGGCGCACCGCCCGTCCACGTCACCCTGGACGACTATGTGAGCGCCGCGCGCCGGAAGTTCGACGCGATGGCCGACGAGTTCCTCACGCTCTACCCCGCGAGCACCGACGACGAGGCCGCCCTGGCCAGCAACGACGCGGTACGCGACAACTCCCGTGTCTCCACGTACCTTTGGGGCCAGGAGTGGGCCAAGGGTGCCCACAAGCCGGTGTACACCTACTTCTGGACACACCGCCCGCCCGGCGCCGACCACGACATCCGCGGCGCCTACCACGGCTCCGAGATCGTCTACTTCTTCGGCAGCCTCTACCCGGACACGGCCGGCAATCCGCACGCCTGGACCGACCAGGACCGCGAGATCGCCGACACCCTCTCCTCCTACCTGGCGAACTACATCGCCACCGGCGATCCGAACGGCCCCGGGCTGCCCAAGTGGGCCGCCCACAGCCCCTCCTCCCCCACCGTGATGGAGATCGGCGAGCACTACGGCCCGACGCGCGTGGCATCGGAGCGCAAAACCGACTTCTGGAAGCGGTACTTCGCGACCCAGGACGCCTGGTAGCCGCACCCGGAAACCGGCCGCCGTCACACCGTGTGCAGCAGCTCAAGGATGTCCCGCAATGATGTTGGAGATCCGTGCGATCAACAGGTAGCCGCTGGGTGCGCCCGCCGCCTATCCGGTGAGGGCGAGACTGTGCAGACGAGCGGTACCGAGCATGGCGTGGTGGACGCCGTCCGCGATGGTAATGGTCGTGCCGACGGCGTCCTTGGCGCCGGATTCCTCCCATCCTCGGGAGTCGTGACGGTTGCCGGGCAGCTCCCGGCCGACTACGACGACCAGGTGGGTGTCGGCGTCGAAGACGACCTGGTGGGCTCTGGAGTAGCGATAGTTCTTCGACTGCTCGGCAATCGAGCGGTCGCGGGTGGGCACCAGGGTGCCGTCCACGATGAGCACGGTGTCCTTCGCGAATCGCTGGCGCGGATGGAGTGCGAGGAGTGGGCCGAGGTGGTTGATGATCCGGTCTGCTACCCGGCGAACGGAGCTGTCCAGGACGGCTCTGATGCCGTGATCACACCAGCCACACCCAGATCATGTCAGGGGCGTGCGCTCGACTTCGCGCCCGCGCTACGTTCACTGGATGCAGCAGCCCTCGGAAAACGCTCCCGCGCTTCTCGACGGACCGGCCGTGGACGTCTCCGACGCCCATGAGCTCCTCCTTGGCTATCTGAACTGGTACCGCCAGGCCCTGATGCGAAAGCTCGCCGGCTTGTCCGACGGCCAGCTACGTGCGCCTGTCGAACGGCTGGGCTGGTCGCCGATCGGCTTGGTCCAGCATCTTGGCTGGGTCGAACGCCGATGGATGCGCTGGGGGTTCGGCGCCCAGGACGTTGTCGCTTACCCCTACGGCGGAGACGCTGAGGAGTGGAGGGTCGCGCCCGACACGTCCGTCGCCCAGGTCATCGCCGCATACGAAGCAGAGGTGACCATGGCGAACTCCCTCACAGCGGATGCCTTGTTCACCGACAAGGCTCTCCTCGGAGGTCGCTTCAAGACGCCCGAGCAAGCACCTTCCCTCGGACGGATCCTCTTCCACCTGCTCCAGGAGTACGCCCGCCACGTCGGGCACCTCGACATCGCGCGCGAACTCATCGACGGACAGACCGGCGAATGAGTAATCTGTGAACGCTGATGCATTGCGGGACAGCCTTTCGACGAGCCGCACCCCTGCCGAACCGGGAGTTCATGGCCGCAAAGTTGATCCGGTCGTAACCACCCTTCTCGGCAAGGTACTTGGTGGTGCCGTTCACCCTGGTGACGACGCACTTGCGGGGTGCGGCGAGGCGTTCTTGACGGCCGGCCCCGTACGAGCGGTCAGCTCCGGCTGTACGCCCGCGAGGACCGTGTCGCCGATCCGTACGACGACGAGCGGCGTCTCGATCGTGTCGTCCTGCGTGAAGTCGTAGTGGGTTCGGGGGCGCAGGGCCCTACCGCTTGGGCTACCCGGAGGCGGACCCTGCCGGAGAGGTCCAGAAGGTCACGGTCGGCCCGTAGGAACCGTCCTCCTCGTCACTGACGTCGACGGTGACCTCGCGGTCCGAGTAGCGCGTGGACAGAATTCCCTGCCAGCATTCCCCTAGGGCCGACGCCAGTTGAGGCAATTCCTCCCCGAACTGATCGTCATCCGTCAGCGGGGTGTTGTTGAACGTGTCCCACAACTCAACGTGGTTGACGACAGATTCGATACGCTTCCGATCGTCGCCGAGCTTCGAGAACCAGTCGTCGACGGTGTTCTGATGGAAACGGTCCTTGAGGAATACACAGCCGCGGTACTCGACCGTTTCAGGGCAGAACATCCAGGCGGCGGCCAGAACGAACCGCAGGCCGCCCTCGAAGTCGATGTAGTTGTCCGGACCGAGTTCCTCGTTTTTCCAATCGGTGCGCCATTGCTTGAAGAAGGCAGGCAACTCGCGCTCGGACCATGTGGGGTTGATGCTGTTCACGGGATCTCCCAGGGAACGCGGCGCGCACTCTTTTCGACTCGCCCATGAAGACTTGACCGGTCTTCGGATTGGCATTGTGTACGTATTCTACGACGTGCGTGGTATCGAGCAACAACGCTCAGCCGAGAGGCCCTTGATCCGGGGGTGAACTCGGCGAGCGCCGTGAAGACATGGAAGGCGAGACGTCTGCCGGGGGTAGCGGTGTGCAGGTTTGCGCGTAGCTCGGCGACCATGTGCATGAAGTCCCGGAGCCTGCGGCCGTAGCGGTCGAGCGAGGGAACCACGAGCATGTCGCCCGCACCTAGGAATGCGTGGCACCCCTTCCGGAGGGATCTTCGCTTAGACGTGGTACACCGACGGACTTCGAGTGCCCGGCACCAGGGTGCCGGGTCGGATCCGGAGACGTCGGCGCTCCATTGCGTCCGGTCGCGGCAACCTGGACGGTGGGCCACAAGCAAGCGCTGCCGACGCGGAAGGGGTCAGGGTGTGACGTGCACCACGTCATGTCACACCGCCGAGATCCCCGGTGTCTTGAGGGCATGATCGAACACAACACACCCCACAAGGTCGTGGTCATCGGCGGCGGGTACGCGGGAACGGCCGCGGCCAACCACCTCCGGCTGCGCGACGACGTCGACATCACCCTGGTCAATTCCCGCCCGAAGTTCGTCGAACGGATCCGGCTGCACCAGTTCGTGGCCGGCAATGACGACGCCTCGGTCGACTACGGCACGCTGCTCGGCGAGGGCATCGAGTTGGTGGTCGACAACGCCACCCGTATCGACACCGCCTCCCGCACGGTGGAGCTGGCGTCGGGCCCCGCGCTGGATTACGACTACGTCATCTACGCGGTCGGCAGCACCGGCGCGGTCCCCTCCGCTGTGCCGGGCGCGGCCGAATTCGCCCACTCGCTCGCCGGCCTCGAGTCCGCCGAGCGGCTGCGTGTCAGGCTGGCGGAGCTGCCTGCGGATGCCGTGGTCACCGTGGTCGGCGGCGGGTTGACCGGCATCGAGACCGCCGCGGAGCTCGCCGACCAGGGGCGCACGGTCACCCTGGTCTGCGGTCGGACCCTGGCCCCAGCGCTGAGCGCTCCTGGCCGCCGGTCCGTCGCGACGTGGTTGTCCGAGCACGGCGTCACAGTGCTGGAGGGGACCGCGGTCACTGAGGTACGGCGGGACGCGGTCGTCTTCAGTGAGGGAGCGGTACGGCAGAGCGCGCTCACCGTCTGGACGGCCGGTTTCGGTGTGCCGGGCTTGGCGGCGGCCAGCGGGTTGCGCGTCGACGCGCTCGGGCGGCTGCTCACCGACGAAACGCTCCTCAGCGTCGATGACGACCGTATCGTCGCGGCGGGCGACGCCGGTTCACCGTCGGGGCAGCCGCTGCGGATGAGCTGCCAGGCCGCGATACCGCTCGGAGTGCAGGCCGCCGACGCCGTGCTGAGCCGCATCGCGGGAACCGCTCCTGCGGTGATCGACCAAGGTTTCAGGGGGGTGCTCATCAGCCTGGGTCGGCACGCCGGGATAAAGCAGGTCGTTGGCGCGGACGACACTCCCCTGGGCACCCACTTCGACGGGCGGGAGGGCGCCCAGATGAAGGAGGAGCAGTGCCGTCTGACGGTGATGGGCCTCGGCATGGAAGCCCGCAACCCGGGCACCATCGCGTGGTACAAGCCGGGACCGCGGCTCGCGCAGGTGGCGACGGCCCGGTGACCACCGGCGAGCATGTCGAGCGGTTCACCGTACTGCGGCCGCTGCTGTTCACGATCGCCTACGAGATCCTCGGTTCGGCGACCGAATCCGACGACGTGCTGCAGGACAGCTATCTCCGGTGGGCGGACGTGGACCTGGCGACGGTCCGTGACACCAAGTCGTACCTTGCACGGCTGGTGACCCGTCAGGCACTCAATGCTTTGCGGGCCGGTGCACGCCGCCGCGAGGACTACGTCGGTGTGTGGCTGCCGGAGCCGCTGCTGCTCAGCGAGGACGACGCATCGGCGGACGTGTTGCTCACCGAGTCGGTGTCGATGGCGATGCTGGTGGTGCTCGAAACGCTCACTCCCGACGAGCGCGCGGTGTTCGTTCTGCGCGAGGTGTTCGGCTTCGGCTACGACGAGATCGCGGATGCGGTGGGCAAGTCGGTCGTGACGGTGCGCCAGGTGGCGCACCGTGCCCGTGAACACGTGCGAGCGCGGCGCAGGCGCTTGGAGCCCGCGGGTTCGGCCAGGACCGCGCGGATCACCGAGCGGTTCATGGCCGCGGCGACCACGGGCGACATGGAGGGGCTGCTCTCGCTGCTCGCGCCGGACGTCACGTGGACCGCCGACGGCGGCGGCAAGGTGATCGCGGCGCGCCGGCCGGTGGTGGGCGCGGAGAAGGTGGCCGCGCTCGTCCTGGAACTGTTCCGCGCGGGGCGGTTGCCGGACACGCGTATCGAGATGGCCAACTGCAGCAACACGACCGCGCTTGTCGCCCACAGCGGCGACCACTTGGCGGGTGTCTTCCTGGCCGACGTCGTCGACGAGAAGATCACCAACTTCTACGCCATCCGCAACCCGGACAAACTCCTCGCACTGGCGACACCACGTCAGATCAGCCGGTAAAAGCCGAGCCGGTTCCAGGGGCGCGGGAGGTTCAGGTTTGTGGGCTCGCGCCCCACGGCCAGGTGGTGAGCGTGTGGTGCAGCAGCCGGGTGGCCGTCGACTGCCGGCTGTCGGCGACCCGGTGCAGCGTGAGGGTGCGGCGACAGCCGGGGTCATCGACGGCGACGCAGGCGATCGGCGCGCTGACGTTCGCGGTGCGGGCCACCGCCGGGATCAGGGTGAGGCCGATACCGGCGCTGACCAGCATGGCGGTGGCGGCCGGTTCGTCGCCCTCGCAGACGATCCGCGGGCTGAGGCTGTGGCGGTTGAAGAGCAGGTCGAGCAGGCGGCGCTGCCAGTGGCCGGGCCGGGAGATCACAAACGGTTCGTCGCGCAGCTCCGGCACGGCAACGGAGTCGCGGGCGGCGAGCCGGTGCCCGGGCGGCACGGACAACCAGACCTGTTCGTCCATCAGTTGAGCCCGACAGCTGTCCCGACATCACCCAGGTCAAGAACTGGCAGGCTGCGAACTGGGCATCTCCGGTGCGCGGCTGGGGTGTTGAGGGCTGAACGTGTGTGGGTGGAGACGTTGAACGGCACTATGCGGGGTCGGCCGTGGTCGTTGCCGCTCGCCGATCGAGTGCTGGTGGTGGCCGTGTACTACCCGACGTCGGCACGTGGGAGCCGGGGTCAGGCACCCGGCGACACGGTCGCGGTGACCGGTGTGCCCGCCTCCACGGTGCGGCTCACCGTGCACAGGCGGTCGTGTGAGCTCTTGACGGCCCGCGGCAGGATCGCGCGGGATCGGTCCCCCTCCGGTCCGTCGGGGAACGTGACGTGGAAAGTGACCGCGAGGTCAGTCATCCGGTTGCCGCCCTCGACCTTGTCGCCGGATGCCGTGACGGTGAACGCGGTCGCCTCGGCATGCCGGGTCGTGGCGACCTCCACGTCGACCGCGGTGCAACCCCCTAGCGCGGCGAGCAAGAGCTCGACCGGAGTGAAGTCCGCGTCCGAGCCGGTGCCGAAGGTCAGCGTGCCCCCGCGGACGTTGGTCGCCGTGAACCGGCCCGGGCCGGCACGTTCGATGGACACGGAGCGCAGCGCATTGTCAGTCATGGCTCCGACAGTAGTGTCCGGCCGTGAGGACCAGCAGGCGCCACCCCGCACCCCGTCACTCGCACTGGCCGGAACTTGCACAGCGCGTGCGCAATCGCTGGACCCGTCGTACCGCTGGTAGGGAATTGTCGCCCCTAATGCGCCGGTGGCAAGGCATGGGGGCGCACCGTGCGGCGAGCAAGGTGGAGGAACTGCCCCGGTTTCGTGCGCGCGTCCACATGAAGGTCACCTCGGTTCAGGCAACTACCCACGTGCGGTGGGCTGTTGGTTGGCCGATCGGCGCGCTGTGTGGTGTGATCGCCCGCGCCACTCCCCCGTTGAACTCCCCGTGCGAAGGACTTCCCCATGAACTCCGCTCACCAGATTCAGGCCCTCGAGATCTCCGACGCCGACCTGGACGGCATCTCCGGCGGCCTGAGCCCCGAGGGCAGTGTCACCGTCGACGACAAGACAGTCGGCACCGCCGACCTGTTGGCCCTGGCGCAGGGCACCGCGCTCGGTGCCGCCTCCCAGGCACAGGGCGCCCTCGCGCAGCCGCACCAGATCAGCATCAACGGCTCCCTCTGATCGCCGCATCGTGCCCCCTACCCCCTACCCCCTACCGGCCGGGTAGGGGGTAGGGGGTAG